>NZ_JASJVE010000005.1:0-239416 GCF_036346185.1 Pseudomonas sp. 10C3
CCCCCCCCCCCCCCCCCCCCCCCCCCCCCCCCTTTTTTTTTTTAACCCACAACCCGCAATCCGCGATGTGTATAAGAGACAGAACGAATACAGGGTTGAACTCGTCGACGATGGCTCCGTGGGGTGCGCCAATCGCAACGACCTTATCCGCTGGGCCATTAATCAGGTTCAACCTCACATGTATGTGCTCCTGCCGAATAACGGCACCTCGAACCAGCAGTGCTTTGGAGCCACGTTCACAGGACACGACGGGGCATCTCGCGAGGCGTATGCCGTGTTTCATCTCGACACCCTTATCAGCACGGGCTACAGGGGCCCTGAGACGCGAGGTGACCTGATCTCTGCCGCGTCACCGAATCCCGCTCGCCTGGCATCCCCGCCCAGGAGACCACGCCATGACCTGACGCAAGCGCAGAGGGACGACCGTGCCGAACAGTCATCCAACCCCACCACAGCAAGGCCTGGTCATCAGTACAAATCCTATAATGAGGGAAAGATTGATGATCAAGGCTTCAGTTTTGAGCAGATGACGGCTGCAGCCTCCGCGTCCCGCCGTCAGGGCCATGAGTCGCCGCCCAGCGCAGGTCCCTCGGGCACAAGAGCGACAGCCACTGGACCGGGTAGATATTCCTCCTATACCTCTACAAGATTTCTGCTGGGGCCTTCCGGTCGGGTCCATCGGGCACCTGTGCAGCCCGAACACCAAGCAGTGATGGCGCAACTGCCCACAACCCTTTCCTCGCAACAGCGCTCTGTGATTTCACGATTTCTGTGCCATCTTGAGCAGCAGAGTCTGAGCTGGTCAGCGCTGGCGCCTGCTGCGGACGAAGTGCGCCCAGCAGCGTTGGAGGCGGCGGTCAATATGGCCATTACGCAATACAGACTTGACGGAGGCACGCGCGGGGCAATTAACCTCGCCTTCAACTTGGTTCTGCTGGGGCCTTTCGGTCGGGCCCATCGGGTCAAACTGACACCTGTGCGGCCCGAACACCAAGCAGTGATGGCGCAACTGCCCTTAACCCTTTCCTCGCAACAGCACTCTGCGATTTCACGATTTCTGTGCCATCTCGAGCAGCAGAGTCTGAACTGGTCAGCGCTGGCGCCTGCTGCGGGCGAACTGCGCCCAGCAGCGTTGGAGGCGGCGGTCAATACGGCCATTACGCAACACGGACTTAACGGAAGCACGCGCGGGGCAATTAACCTCGCCTTCAACTTGGTTCTGCTGGGGCCTTCCGGTGTAGTCCGACTGATACCTGTGCGGCCCGAACACCAAGCAGTGATGGCGCAACTGCCCACAACCCTTACCCGGCAACAGCACTCTTACATTTCACGATTTCTGTGCCATCTCGAGCAGCAGAGTCTGAACTGGTCAGCGCTGGCGCCTGCTGCGGACGAAGTGCGCCCAGCAGCGTTGGAGGCGGCGGTCAATACGGCCATTACGCAACACGGACTTGGCGGAGGCACGCGCGGGGCAATTAACCTCGCCTTCAACTTGGTTCTGCTGGGGCCTTTCGGTCGGGCCCATCGGGTCAAACTGACACCTGTGCGATTCGATTAGTGGGTCATGCCGAGGTAACGTTGGCCCTGAGTCAGCTGCCGGTAAGGCGTGGTCTTCTGCGCTTGAATCCTTTGGTGTGAGAGCCTGGATTCTACCGGTGGCTGGCTCTCTGCCTCTCGTTTCAAGCGTTGCACTTATTCTATGAACTCAGGCCGACTAAATTCATAGTTAACGCTGTATGAACCTCGTGACAATACGACTAGGAAGAACCAGATCAACTCTATCTACCGCTTTGACGACCTTGCACCGAATTACGTTAGGTATCGACCAAGTTATCCGCACGAGGTCGTGGCCTTTGTTCACGACATGCTCATGATCCCTCCCGCCTCGATGGTAGCCGACATCGGCGCTGGCACCGGTATCTCGGCGACGTTATTTCTTGATGCCGGGCATTCTGTAATCGCCGTTGAGCCAAATTCGGCATCGCCGCCGACACGGCGGCCAACACCCTGCGCAGCTACCGCAGAGCCCTCGCCTACTGGTCGGCCTGGCTGCAGCTGCGCTATGGCCAGGCGCTGGGCGATGCCCCACTGCCGCCGGCGGTGGCAGTACAATTCGTCCTCAATCATTTGGCTCGACCACTAGACGACGGCAGTTGGGCGCAACTGTTGCCGCCCGCAATCGATGCGGCGCGGGTCAAGGCCAAGCCCGGAGCCCTGGCGTTCAACACGGTCAGTCATCGGCTGGCGGTACTGGGTCAATGGCATCGCCTGCACGGCTGGGACAACCCGGCCGAAGCGCCTGTGTTGAAGACCCTGCTGCGCGAGGCGCGCAAAGCGCAGACCCGCCAGGGGCTGTTAGTACGCAAGAAGACCGACGTCGTGCTCGAACCGCTGCAGGCGCTGCTCGCCACCTGCAGCGACGGCGTGCGCGGAGTCCGCGGCCGCGCCCTGCTCCTGCTGGCCTGCAGGTCAGCGATGTGCGGCGGCTGGACACCGACTCCTGGCTCTACGCCTTGGGCGCGACCAAGACCGACACCAGTGGAATCCGCACATTCGCCGCGAGAAGCCGCTGCGCGGACCAGCGGCGCACGCCCTCGCTGCCTGGCTGGGCGCGGCGCCGGCCGCATCCGACCCGCTCGACTGTACAAGGGCGGCAAGGTCGGCACCGCAGCGCTGTCGGCGGACTAGGTGGCACGCATCTTCCAGCGCCGGGCGAAGCTGGCGGGACTGGAGGGGGATTGGGCCGCGCACAGTTTGCGCTCGGGCTTTGTGGCCGAGGCTGGACGCCAGGGGGTGCCGCTGGGCGAGGTGATGGCCATGACCGAACACCGCAGCGTGACCACGGTGATGGGTTATTTCCAGGCGGGTTCGTTGCTCAGCAGCCGTGCCACGTCATTGCTGGTGGATGGTGAAGCGCTCACGCAAGGCGGCCCGCCGAAGGCTGAAACCACCGAAACCGACCTAGGCGAACAATGACACTCCCGGGATTCGGCGGTATTACCGGCCAGATGGTTTGTTACAAGTACGCCGCCGGGGTGGCCTTGCCATCAACGGGCACTGACGCTAGCAATTGCAACGCTGCACTGGGCCGTGCGAGTCATTAAAGCGACAACAATGGAAATGATGAGTGTACTCATTCTTAGATACCTTTATGTTGGTCACGATCAAATCGATCGAACCGGCTTCCTAGCTAGGAAGTTAACCACATGATTACAGAGAAAAATACGCTGTCCACGTCGTGGACTTCGTTCAGTTGCTGGTCGTTCTTGTAGTACCACGACACAGCCTACGGCTTCTCCCCCCCCACCATGTCAAGGTGACTTGGTGGCAGTACGTAACTTATTGAATTTTAAAGAAAACATAGTCAGTCTAGCTCAACCAAAAACCGACCATTACACCCTATAAGAATCAATAAGTTAGCGGTGAGTTTTGCAAGCGAAAAACAGCTCAATCCCCTCCCCCGGCGCCCTGCCGACCAAACACAATCTCAATCACGCGACTTGCAATACCACGACTGCGCATAAAGGCAGCCGTCAATCTCTTCCACGCCACTCAGTGCGAATCGGTAGCCATTCCGGCTCACAAACTTGCATTGACCTGACTGAGCATAGATCTCGCCCTCCGGCACGGCTAAGCGACACCATGCAATTTCAGCTACCGAATCAAAAAATACATGACGGCATTCAGGTAACTGTCTATCCCTCCGGGACGGCGCCAGAGCACAAACCTCCTGAGCCGAAAGCCAAAACAAGGCGCCTCAAAGTGAAAATGCATGCTTTTCAATAAGAAGAGCATCGATATGTTGAGAGATCAGGTTTGCCGATTTTTTCCAAGAGAATCGGTCTACATTGGATCGACCCAGCTTTTTCAGAATTTGACGCAACGCAAGCTCATTGAGGATCAGGTCCATTGCCGAGGCAATATCAGAAACACTGAGAGGATCGAAATAGAGCGCGCTGCGATGCAGAACCTCAGGCATCGCAGCGACATCCGAAGCGAGTACTGGACAATCACAGGCCTGAGCCTCTAGTGGTGGGATACCAAAACCTTCATACAGAGAGGGAATTATAAAAGCCGTCGCTCCCTGGCAGCCCCGGCATTTCGAACTCCAGAAACGGTGTAACTTCAGGCCTTTTTCAACGTAGGAATAGCGCCAAATCAGCGCCTGTCCAGCCGGGCAAATGTATTCTTTTTTTTGCCGCGTCATAGATGAAGGCATCATTATTGAAGCGCCCGTCTGCTTTGCCTACTGAGGTCATCGGCTTGGGCACATAGGCGGTGATGTCTGTATCGTGGCACGCCAGGATTTCTTCGCTTTTGAAGTGCCACTGGATGCAAGCTCAGTCGCAGTTAATGCGAGCACAGGTGCTGCTTCAATCGCAATTAATCCGAGCCTGAAATAGCGTTGATTGCAAGCATGGCCGTTTTCGATTGCAAGCCGCTATAGGTACGGCTCAATGACCGGCCGATGCTATTTCGTCTACCTTGCTTTGGAGCCCTCCAGAGGCACCCCGGTGTTCTGTCGCCAGTGCAAGTATCTGGGCTTGAGAAACGCCGCCAGCGCTCAATATAGGATGGACCTCCAAAAGTGTTTCCATCGTTTTTCTGCCACCGCCGGTGCTTGCAATCTTTACCAGATCGTCCCCGCTGAAGCCGGCTTGCCGCAGGGCCGGGCCGTTCGCTTGCAGCGCCTGCAGGGCTGGTGCACCACCGATGTGGGCTGCGACCTTGACCAGGTCGGCCGCGCTGAAGCCGACTTGTCGCAGGGCCGGGCCCGTGTCCCGCAGAGCCTGCAAGGCTTGTGCAGCGCCACCGTTAGCCGCGACTTTGACCAGGTCGGCCGCGCTGAAGCCGGCTTGCCGCAGGGCCGGGCCCGTGTCCAGCAGCACCTGCAAGGCTTGTGCAGCGCCACCGTTAGCCGCGACCTTGAGCAGGTCGGCCGCGCTGAAGCCGGCTTGCCGCAGGGCCGGGCCCTTGTCCCGCAGCGCCTGCAAGGCGCTCTTACCACCATGATGGGCCGCGATATTGATTACATTCTCGCGACTCATCATGCCTTGGAACTGGTCGAGATTCTGCTGTACAAAGTCAAGCGTGGTCCTACTTGCCCTTTTTTGGATTTTGTCTTGGTCAGCGGTGCTCAAGGCGTGGGATGAAGAACCCGCCGATTGAGTGGAGGCCCCTGAGCGCAAAGAGGGTGCTGGATAGGGATTGACCCTAGCGATATGAGCGGCTCGGGTCCAGCTAGGCCCGGGGATGTCCGCCGCCGCGCCGGCCGAGCCGTCATGGGAAAAGACCATGGATGGGGTGCTGGTCGATGCACCCGAAGGCAGAGAATCGCCCGAAAAATACTGAGGATTGTGTTTCAGAATCATTGCCTGTGCCAATTGTCCAACCGGATATTGCGTGGCTAAATGGCTGGAAACCGATGGCTGCTGTCCGCCCATGACGGAGGATGAATCGTCGTGCGTGATGGGAGGAATAGACAGATAGATAGATGCGGTTGGCGAGCTGATGCGAATGACGTCGTATAGAGATTGTTCGTTTAATCGTGCCTGAACAGTAAAATCGCCTGCTGCCGTTATATAGTGAGCATCCGCGCCTTGGGTGGATTGAAGGTGCAGCGCGTTATCGGCTATAGAATTGATTGCCAACATTGCCAGAAGCTGATGGCTTCCATTGGCCTGTTCTAGCACATACAGCGTGTTCCGGCTCATCCCGGCAAGCGAGAGTCCATTAGGGTGATTGTGCTGAGCTTGTGAACCAGACGGTTCTAGCGGCTGACCGGCATTGATTGACGCTGTGTGGTGCTGTGCAGAGACACCTGATTGAATGGGATTCATCGCTGCCTGGACCTATTGTGGGTGATGTGATCGGCCGAAATCGAGATGAACGACCTGGATCCCAGTGGGTGGTCAGAATGGCCTAAGGGGTTCCGACTGGGCTAAGCGGCGAGAAATCATCAGGGAAAATCTCCAGTTCCAAAATGAAGTCTAGCGTCAGGATCGAAGCTACAACCTTCTTTTTGCTTTCCTGGTTCCTGAAATCGCTAAAAAGCTAGCGCAACGCAGGGAATGGTAACTGTAGAGATGAGGCTGTTGGCACACAGAAATCTTGCGCCCATCTCCTCCGAAAGAGGTGAGGATTCCACCGAAAGCCAGTCTTTTTGTAGGGGTAAAAACGATCAAAAATAAAAAGGGGCCGCGAGATAAAATCTCGCAACCCCTTGAATCATATGGTCGGGACGGAGTGATTCGAACACTCGCTCCCTAGCACCCCATGCTGGGGACTAAATACGTATAACATGTTGTTTTATAAGGAATACACATCATATTCTGGGTGGCAAATCATCCGCTTTTTTGTGCTTATGCAAACGGAAACATGCGGGCTCCAGAAGAGGTTTTGCGCGGGCCCCGACCTCTACACTAGTGGCTCAATCGGGCGAAACACATGTGGCAATTACTTGCAGCACAATAGAAAGGCCGATCAGGGCGCCTGCCCATCTCAGGAGTGCGGCATTTCGCTTTTCGTCATTGGAGCCTTCGAGCTCCCACAATTTCAACTCTTCGTCGCTTGGGAATGTTGCTTGCTATCCCTTGCTGCAGAATAGTGATCTGTTAGGAAGGTCTCTGGCAGCGCTGATTGAGCCTGGCTGATCGCCATAGCTTTCATGTCGATCCGTGTGGCGAGGCATAGCGCGAGCAGTTGGCACGCGAATGACGCGAGGTTCAGGGCTTTAACAACGGTCATGGTGCGGCTCGATCCGAGTGGCCTGACATCTTGCCACGCGCCACCGGGGGGTTAAAATTCCCCCGACTCCACCAAATAAGCGTTACAAATCATGCATTTAGAGTTTATCGCAAGTGCCTTTTTTGTGCCTGGCAGGGTTGTTTTGGCTCGGTTATGCCAGCTTAATGACAGCTTTCGTCACATCTAGATCTATCCAGAGCCACGGTGGCTTTCCCCAAAAAATGCGTCAGGACACATTCCCTGTCTATCGACCATGTACGAGCACTACCACCATGCGGCTGGTGCCGGATGACCAAGTGACACACGCGTTGGCAGTCGTCAATGGCGGTAATGCCCTGGCCACAGTGATTGCCGCGCCCCTTGGCAGCTTTCTAGGTGCGCTGATCGGCTGGCGGGGTGCGTCTTTTTGTATTGTGCCGGTCGCCGCAATTGCAGCCATATGGCTTCTGCTCAGTTTCCCCAAAATGAAGACCGAGCGTCGTTCCGCCAGCGGCAATCTATTCAGACTAATGAAGAGTGCGCCGGTGGCATTGGGCAGGCTGGCGGTCAGTGTGTTTTTCACGGGGCAGTTCATGCTGTTCACCTATTTACGACCGTTTCTGGAAGCTGTCACCCACGTCAGCGCTTCCGTGCTGTCGCTCATGCTGTTCGTTTTAGGGGCAACTGGCCTCGCGGGTACTTTCCTGATTGAAGGCTTCCTGAAGAAAGGCATGTATCGGACGTTGATCGCCATTCCCATGCTGATGGCCGTCATTGCCCTTGCGCTCATCGGGTTTGGAAACTCGGTGATAACTGCAACCGTCTTGCTCGGCTTCTGGGGCCTGGTTGCAACAGCAGCACCGGTAGGTTGGTGGTTATGGCTCGCAAAAACACTGCCAAATGACACGGAAGCGGGAGGTGCACTGATGGTGGCCATTGTTCAACTGGCAATTGGTTCCGGCGCGACCATTGGCGGTCTGGCATTCGATCTTAGTGGGTATCGAGCGACTTTCGAGTTGAGCGCTGCGGTGCTGGTGGTTGCGGCCGTGTTTGCCTACCTGGCTGGACGTGCATCATCAAGAACGCTTGCAGCTACTGGGGATGCCCCAGCCTGCGGCACACAAGAACACCCTAGACAGTATCAAAGCGCTCTCGGAAATCGACTTTCGCAATAACCTAGAAGAGGTTCGAATTGCCGACGCTGGTTTACCCCGGAGTGCCAATCGCTTTGCCCCAGATGGGTATGCGCATTTTGCTATCTGGTCGGGTGCTGTCGTAAGGCCAAAACTACCTGCCACGTCACAAACTGGCCCCGGTGTATCGCGGCCATGCCAATTATAGGAACAGACGCTACTGGCCCATTGTTGCAACATCGGCAGGAGATGGATCCCTCAACGCCAGAATTATTCGCTATCCTGAAAAATCATTTTGCTGAGCACAATCACACCATCTACGCGCTTGCGGATATTAAGTACGTCACCTTCTTGCCAACCCATTTCCTGCACCAGCTCATCAGGCAAGCTAACGATCTGATCGCCGCTGCCGTCACGGGCATCAATCAATGTTGACTGAAAGCGGCTCTCGCCCAGGGCCTGCAACAGTAACAGCAGGTCACCTCCGTTCGACACAAAACCACGTGCACTGATCAGTCCGTATTGTTCCAGCAAATCGGCAGCAGCATCGAGCACTTCTGTCGGCACAACGTCGGTCGAGCGGATTAGCTCAGTGACATCGCCAGCAGCGTGCTGCACCGCTGGCATCGCTGAAAGGATTTGTTCAATACGGTGTCGCAGGTCGTCCATGACGCCTCCTTAGGTGCTGAAAACCAATGTGCAAGCAGTTCAAATAACAACCTTTTACGCCGTATGCCAATCTCGTGATCACTCACCTATACACCCCGCCGCCGATCAGTTCGTATGCTCATCACAACGGACGCTGACCCAGCGCGTTCCTACCAATTGCCCAGGCATTCCACAGACCTCACAAACCGACAAAGACGCCTCTTGCGCGTTGTCGACCGCTGCGCGGCACCTGCCGTCACCGCCTTCATAGTAGAGACGCAATCCACCAAACTTCTCCTTGATCTGTCGTACCATTACCGGAGGAACATCAGGGTTCTCATTGAGGTAATTCGTGAGGCTTCGACAGAGCTCATCAAGCAACTCTAACCATCCCGGATAACACGCAATTTCACGCATATGCTCGCCAGAAAACATCTCGGGATAGCGCCTTCGTAATAACGGCAGCAAATCACCTGTCATCAGCCTCCACTCCCATTGCTCGACGAATATGTGGATCTCTCAGCGTGGCTAACTCAGGCATGCTGATAAGCTTTCTGGCACCTCGGCTGGCGAGTGTATACAGCGTGTTTTTGCTTTCAAAACAGGAGCCGTTGACCAGGCGGAGTGAGCTGGGCAGCGCACGCTATACCGCCGTTTTCCTATCCGCTTTCGCTTGCCGCCGCATATCTCGCAAATTGTCAGGGAAGTCTCCATCGCCTTGTCCACCATTTCCCAGCAGACCTAGTCGCCACCTCGATAGTGAATCCACAGCCCGCCCCACTCTTCTTTTACCCGTACTATGATGTTCGCTGGAACTTCAGGATGCACATCAAGGTAGCCCTGGAGCGTCTGGCAAAATTTGTCCAGCAATGTCCACCAGCCGGTCATACATGCGATTGCACGTATGACCAGATCATCAAGAAGCAGGCGGTATCGCCCAGGCAAAACCGTCAGGAGATCATCGCCCATCGTCGACCCGAAATTCGCCGCCGCACTGCTGTGATAACGCGAATACTGCAGGTACCTCAGCAGAGGCCGAGCCAGGCATTCAGTTCCTCGAAGGTGTGGAACATGCAGTTTTGAGCGTCAAGCCAAATACGCCGTCGACTGTCTTGAACGTTCTTCTCGACAATGCCCTTTTCCCAGCCAGAGGCTACGTTGCAGAAATCCGGATCGAACAGGTAGTGCGCACACATCACGGAAAACCGTGCATTGACCGTGCGGCCCTTGCCTTTATTGACCTTGTCGACAGCCGTTTTCATGTTGTCGTAGATGCCGCGACGCGGCACGCCACCTAACGCTCCGAACGAGCGCGTATGTGCATCGAATAGCATCTCGTGACCTTGGCTAGGGTACGCAACCAACCAGAATGCGCGACTGGCGCACAGCTTCATGTGGGAGACCTGGATGCGTCGAAACAGGCCTCCGATCAGCAGCCCTTCTTCGCTCCAGTCAAATTAAAAAGCTTCACCGAGCGCAAACGTCAGCGGTACAAAAGCGCGTAAAGACTTGCCTTGTTCACCTCGCCACGAGCGTACAAACGCCGTGAGCTGGCTGTAGCCACCGTCATAACCCTCGGCCTTGATCTGCTCGAAAAGTGCTTTGGCGCTTCTGCGATTGTGCTTTGCCCGGAACGAATCGGCTTTCAGCGCCTGTTCCAGCGTGTCGTGGAAAGGGCTGAGTTTGTTGAAGGTCGCGCACCGCTGGTACGCCGGCTGAGTAGCTTCGGGCGCTCTGACCCATTTTCGGATGGTGTTTCTCGACAGCCCGGTACGCTTGGCTATCTGGTGCAGCGAGAGCTTGTCGCGGAAGTACATCCGCCGGATTTTTCCCAACATTTCCATGCTGATCACCCTGTGTTCTCCTGCTCGGAAAGTGAGCAGAAGCAGTTGAACACCTGGGTCAGTTTTCAGTCGGCAGAACAGCCTTTACTGGGTCAGTTTTCGGTCAGCGGCAACACGTGAAACGCTCAGCAGCTAGGCTGTGACGAGCTACTTCGTCAGCGGCGCTTTTAGTATTCAGGGCGGCCTTGGATTGGGCGACAAACTCCTTTGCAATTTCTTTCATAAAACATTGCTCACGCTTATTGAATTCCTATTAACGGAGCACGCCAGTTGCAGGCATACCCACGTCGCCAATAAGTCTTCGGTCTATTGCTTCAGGCTTTTAAAGAGCGGTGATTTACTTCCCGATGTGTCTGGGCCTAATTAGTTAACAACGAGAGGCTCGGCAGTGTCAACCCACTAACTTTCCCAGGCCGGCCGAACTAAACAACGCATTTAAATATATATTGAAAAGTGGAGAAAGCCCCCAGCATTAATAATTGATTATTGTGAAACCCACGCGCCTCGGCTTTTACAGAAGTGCGAGTATTATTTTCCGGTTATTTTATCCAGTATAAATTTCTAGTCTTATGACTTACCGCTAGGGACTTCCGATTAAGTATGTTGTGGCACTTCGAACGGTTCGGGTCGATACCCATCTAAAAAACAGATGTAAATAGTTTGTTTTTCGGATATTGGCGAATCCAAGCTAAAATTAGCACGGGATGGCTACGAGTTAGTTATATATTGGGGTTTTACGATGGGAGAATTATGGTAATAATGGCTTGTCATTATTTTGCTAAACGATGGCAAATCGATGGATAACGCATACATTGGTTATTGCGAAGTTCTGTCCGAATCAATCGTCGGACTTCCCTGGAATCGGTGAAATCAATGAGCGGAAATTCCAGCTAAATTTGCTTTCTTCATCGGAGAAGGCCTGGAATAGTCCACTCACGTGCGAAGTTAACGCTTGAAAGCTATGTAAATCAGGTGGTTATGGGTTTCCGGTAAAATCGCGACTCCCCCATTTCCTCTTGACATACATTTCCAGCAATCGACGCTCGATCCGTCTGATCGTGTAAGACCCACCCCGGGCAGCTTCGGCTCAGAGTTCGATGACAGGCGCCCAAATAAAAGCATCAGCCGGCTACCGCTGCGGCGATAAATCAGCACTTCGATCCTGCTAACGATCTATATCTACGGCTATCTCAACCGCATCAAGGCCATTCGCCTGTGGGGTATCGAAGGACTCTATAGATCTCAGAAATCACCTGCATCGTTGCGTCTTCGATCGTTCCTTCATTACGGCATAAAACCCAGCCGTGATCTGCAATCGCTCGCTCAAACGCCCTGGTACAAGCAACATGTTCTTCCAGCTTATGGATCACAGTACTGCTCAGCCCACGCGGTCGTGCCGCTGCCCTTGCCCATGAAATATCAGGGGCAGTGACAACCCCAACATGGAGGTCTGGTACTCGTACGTTCCGATCAACGTTCAACTGTAGAATCTCTGCAAACGGGACTATCCGGCGAAACGCGGCATCAGACGGGTACCAGCGATCGATCAAGATGATGCTGCCTGGTGGCTGTTTAGGCAGTACGTGCTGGGAAATCCAAGCACGGCTATCAGCAAAGCGCTCACAAACCCCCAACTCCAAATCCCGGGTGGGATTTCTGACGAGTTTGTTAACGAGGGCCATTGTTTCAGCCCTATAGGGATCGCTTTTTTTCTCGCAAAGTCGGATCACCTTTTTGTTGTCGGCCCTCAGTACTTTCGTAACGGCCTCCAAAAGCGTGGTTTTGCCGGCTCCCTTGGGGCCATCTAGAGAAACAAACAGCGGACGATTCATTCTTCACATAACGATTGATATACGGTTATTTTTGCCCTGTTCGTTCGCTGGAACCGCTTGGCGCGACTGCGCGAATCGAGCGGAGGGACCTTATGAACAGACATTGATGAACACTCTAACTTAGTTTCTGGCTAACGGATCTCAAAATCCTGGGTTACAGCCGCTTATGAACATCGGTCATCGCCCAGTTGTTAAATAGCGAAATTGGCTGGGCTCGCACGTGCGCTGCTTCGCTTTTCTCGGAGGGACATCCTAGAGACTGGTGCCGGACAACCTGCGCAGCAGCGTCAGCAAAGCGCATCGCTACGAGCAGGACATCAACCCCAGCTACCGTGATCTGGCCGAGCATTACGGGGTCGCCGTATTGCTCGCTCGCGCAAAACCGAGCACATGTCCAAGAGTCACCGCGACAACGGCTAATCGGCTGGCTATCGATACATCGGCTCCTTAACGAAATGAATTACCCCGCATTTAGGAAACAGTGTTTATCACAAACCGGTCTACTCACTGTTTCAACACTGCCTTAGAATCCGCAGGCTTCACAAAGGCTATTCCAAGACCTGCTTTCGACAGCACCTAGGGAAACGCTGAAAAAGTCTCCTTTCTGGAAAGCCATCAAGATGGAAGCCGCGTATTTCTTGGTCTAATTTTTTTGCCAAGGCTTTTTCAGGCCATTCCTAGCGGAAAACCAGTCCATACAAGACGGCCGCATTTAGTTATATCGGAGTTAGAAATTAGCGTAAAAATCGCGTTAATCACAATGGTACTTGCCAGCCTATGATGCTGCCTTTGCCAAGAGCGATCAGACCACGCAGGTAGAAATTATTTCTATTCGGGCACTTATCTACCCGGTCACACCGTTTAACCACCGGATGAAAAATAACACCGCGCCAGTCCATTACTTACTGACAGATAGCACTGGCGCGTCACGCTTGTTAATAATTCATAATAAATACACTTTGGGGCAACTATGCACAGCAAATCACTGTCGGCCACGTTGGCGCTGACGAGCCTAACCGTGGGTCTTGGATTAACCTCCACCGCGCGGGCAGACTTTATCGAAGACAGTAAGTTATCGCTGGGCATGCGTAACTTCTTTTTCAACGCGGATAACCACTCCGGTGGTGCAGATCAAAAAGAATGGGCGCAGGGGTTTAAGCTCGATTATATTTCGGGGTTTACCGAAGGCACTGTCGGTTTTGGCGTAGACCTTGAAGGCATGCTCGGGCTGCACCTCGACGGCGGCAAAGGCATGCACCCGGCGATCAATACCTTTACTCCGAGCAAAAGCGACGGTTCGGCGGAATCCACTTGGGCCAGTGCTGGTGCTACGGTCAAGGCACGCTTCTCCAAGTCTGAAATTCGCTATGGCAACACCCTGACCCCAAATCTGCCCATCCTGGTGGCCAACGATGGGCGCCTGCAGCTGCAGACCTTCGAGGGCGGCATGATCACCTCCAAGGAAATCGATAACCTGACGCTGACGGGTGGCCAGATCGAAAGCGTCAAAGGCCGCGCCTCGACCAACAGCACCGGCTTGTCGGTGTCCGGCGCCACGCACGGCAGCAATAAATTCCGCTTTGCCGGTGGCGACTGGAAGGTCAACAAAGACCTAACCTTGCAGTACTACTACGCCAACCTGGAGAACTTCTACTCGCAGAACTTCTTGGGACTGGTGCATGTGCTACCGATCACCAACGACTCTTCGTTCAAGACCGATCTGCGCTATTTCAACAGCACCTCGGACGGACGCAACGGTGAGGTTGGCTACGCGTTCAACAACAACGGTGGTTACGCGAAGAACACCGGCAAGGTGGACAACAACACCTGGAGCTCGATGTTCACCTACTCTTTAGGTAACCAATCGCTGATGCTGGGCCGAACTCAGGTCTCTGACAACGGTGGTTTCGTCTGGAACAACGACGCCAGCGTGGTTAACAAGTACGGTAGAAACGAAGGCGAAGGCGGTTATAGTTTCTACCTGTTCAACGACGCTACAGTCGGAAGTTTCGCCCGAGCGGGTGAGAACACCAACTTCGGCCAGTACAGCTATAACTTTGCCAGTCTTGGCGTTTCCGGCCTGAAGGCGTCAATCAGCTACCTGCGGGGCGACGGTATCAAAGCGGCCGACGGCCATGGGCCCGATCAGCACGAGTCGGAAATCGACACGCGCGTCGACTATGTGGTGCAAACCGGCCCATTGAAAGGCTTCGGCACTACCCTGCGCCACGGCACCTACCACGCTGGGAACACTGGGACTGCTGACCTGGATCAGACCCGTCTGTTCTTCAACTACACCTACAATTTCTTCTGATCGATCGCGGCAGAGGTGGCAGCTACCTGAGCTAATGGTTGCCACCCAAGGATTACTTAGCGTTGATCACTAGCAAAAAAAACAGGATTATCGACATCAAAGTCTTTCAACCTTAAGTATTCAACCAGGTAGATGTCAGCAGGAATCCTGCCAGAGACCAGCCGCCACCCTCCTCGCTCTTTCGATATAAGTACTCAGTGAAGCTGAGTATTTATATCCGTCATTGGCAAGAACTAAATTTCGATTTTACGCCCAGTTTACCGGCAGCCAATTAAGCCGAGGTACTGACCATCGAACCCGTGGTGGTGCTGCCTTCATCCTGCAATGCCTGCAACAACGCCGCCGTGGCGGTCTGCAACGACCCTGAGGTGGTCGCGGTTTTACTCGAAGGCGTCGAAAGGGTCTGGTTGATCGAAACAGAGGTGATGCTAACCATGAGACTTATCCTGTTTGGGTTTAGGTTAAATCCATCATCGACATCGTTTAGATGGACTTGAGATCGACTGTGTACCTGTTTGGTAAACAAACGGGTACACAGTCCTTTGCCCTACGCGCTCAGACGCGTCGTCACTTCATTCAAGTGCCCCGAACCGTGTGTCTTCAGGGAGCAGCACGGTTTCATGCGACTATCCGTTTCGCCTCCAATGACAATTCATGCAGGCTGGCCAATCGCTGCATGATGCGCTCGACCACTACTACCCGCGCTATTGCACCATTTTGAAGTTCACCCATTGAGTGCAACGCGACCTCGGCCTTTTCCAGGCCCAACCGCGTCGACCCCGCCAAGTGCTCGATACCCTGGCGCGCATTCTCGGCAGACTGTTCCAGGCCCGTGGCGATGTGTCGGATCTGCGCACTGGAATCGGCGGCCTGGCGAGACAGATTGCGCACCTCGTCTGCTACCACGGCGAATCCTCGACCATGACTACCCGCCCGTGCGGCCTCGATGGCCGCATTTAATGCCAGCAAATTGGTCTGTCGGGCAATGTCCTGAATGCTCCCGACAATGGCGCCAATTCGTACCGACTGACTGCTCAGCTCGTTGAACACCTGATCGAGACCCTGCATATAGAGATTCAGATCGCCGAGCACACTCGCCGATGACTGCATGCTTTGCGCACTCGACTTCACCCGTTCGCCAGCAGTCCGCGCCAACTGATCGGCGAAGCGCATGTCCTCCTCGGTTTGCAGTACTGCTTGGGTCAACTGCTCCAGGGTGGCCTGAACGTGTGCCCCCGGCCACACAGGGTTGGGTATCTGAGCCTGCGTTTGCACAACGGCCACCGGAGCACTGAGTACCGGAACCTCCAACTCGCGCTTTGGCGGTTCCTGTCGCACAACCGCAAGTTGCCGATGATAGAGCGCGGATGCGAGCAGCAACGCGAGGTTTATTCCGCCGGCCAGCAGCAGGCGCTCATTATCACCCCAGGCCAACACCACTGCGCCCACGCCTGCAACCATCAACAGCAAACCGGCCCATATTTTACGTGCCCTATGAGCAGCCATGCTGATCACAGCGGCGTTCAGGTGTAACTGAAGATCAGCAGGTTTTTCGATAACCTCATGTACGTCGATATTGCGCATGGCATCCGTCTCTCGTTGTTGTTTTTAGAACGGCGGACGAGAAGTCCATCGCTTTTGTTGAGGCCATGCGAGGCTATGGAGGCGAAACAAAACGCAATATCCGACCTGTGCAGATATCTATCCGTTTTGTGCAGAGGTGGCGTCATGGCGCCCAAGGAGCGCGGAAACTGACCCGGCGCAAGGGTCAGGCAAACGTTTTCAGCAGAAGGTTGACGTAATGGCTTTTAGACCTCACCGGCGACGACGAAAGGCTCCAGGGCTCTCCCCGGTCCATTGCTTGAACGCTCGATGGAACGCGCTGGGTTCCCGGAACCCCGCCTCCTGAGCGATTTCGGCGATGCTCATGGACGTCGTACGCAATCGTTCGAAGGCAATGGATCGACGCATTTCATCCTTGATCTGTTGGTAGGTAAACCCTTCACGCTCTAACGCACGCCGCAGGCTGCTGAGGTTAATCGCAAACTCTGCGGCAAGCTGTTCGAGCGTCGGCCAGTGATCGTAGCCGCAGGATTTCAAGCGTTGATGAATTCGGGCGCTGTATCCCTCTCTGTTACGAAAACGGATAAAAACCGACTGCGGAGCGTTACGTAAAAAGGTGTACAGCGATTGTCGATCCTGAATGACCGGAAGCTTCAAGCATTCAGGATCCAGTTCGATTTCCGTGATATTCGCGTCAAACTCCACGTAAGCACCCCACAGCAAGTGCTCATCACCGTGTCCAGGCAACGAATGTTCGAATTGCACGCGACTGATGGGCATGCGCCTGCCTGCCAGCCAGCACATCAACCCAACGATCAGAACCATGAAGGTCTCAATCACGATGGCCCGCAAATGTTCATCCTTGCTGGTACAACGCATGACCACCACCCTGCGTTTACCGCGGGCCTGTACTTCGCATTCAATGTCACGCAGGAACAGTTTGAAGTAGTCCAGCGACTGCTTTAGCGCCTTCTCTACTGTAGGAACCTGGATCAATCCTCGGCAGATCAGGGCGAAACTGCCCAAGGGCATGCCATGGGAGTCCAAACCAAAAAACTCGTCGTCAAGCTCCTTCACCACGGCCAGCCAAAGCGCGGCGAAGTTTGTCGCGGCTACCCGTTCAGGCAGTTCATCCAGCGAGCGCTCCGCGAACCCTGCCTGCTCTAAAAGACGAGCGGTTTCCACTGGCCGGCCACTAAATTGATAGAGCAGCGCCTTGGCGAAGTAGGAAGAAACGGAGTGTTTTTCGTTCATGGATACTGGGTTGCCTATGGCAAAAAATAGCAGTTTTGCTGAGCGGTTTTGGCATAGGCCCGGCGCCTGCTCGCCCCTTAGACTGTCCACCTGATTAGCAGTATCCCAGATGTCGGCTGCGGCGCCATTACCTGATTTCGGTAAGACCGCTTGAAAACCCGTCATCCCTACAAGGAATAACTCCATGAACACCCCTGATATTTACGTTGTCGGTGCCGCACGCACTGCAATCGGCACCTTTGGCGGATCGCTCAAAGATGTGCCGATGGCCGATCTGGCAACCACGGCCGTCAAGGCTGCCTTGCAACGCAGTGGCGTCGATCCTGCGCACGTCGAACATGTCGTGATGGGCAATGTCATTCCGACCGAGCCCCAGGATGCCTACATCTCCAGAGTCGCGGCGATGAACGCCGGCATCCCGAAGGAAACGCCCGCCTACAACGTCAACCGCCTGTGCGGTTCCGGTTTGCAAGCGATCATCTCGGCTGCACAAACCTTGCTGCTGGGCGACGCTGAAATCGCCATTGGCGCAGGAGTCGAGGCCATGAGCCGTGGCCTGTACATTCTGCCCGCCGCTCGATGGGGCGCTCGCATGGGCAACACCCAGGCCATTGACTACATGCTCGGCATTCTGCACGACCCCTTCCAGGGTTTTCACATGGGCATCACCGCCGAGAATATTGCCGAACGCAATGGCATCAGCCGCGAGATGCAGGATGCCCTGGCCATGGAGGACCAGACTCGGGCGTTTCGTGCCATCGAGGAGGGTCGCTTTATCGAGCAGATCGCTGCCGTTGAAATTCGAAGCCGCAAAGGCACCCAACTGTTCAATATCGACGAGCACCCTCGTGCTACCTCTCTGGAGCAACTGGCGCAAATGAAGCCGGCCTTTAAGAAGGATGGCTCGGTCACTGCTGGCAATGCATCCGGTCTGAATGACGGTGCCGCCGCGTTGGTGATGGCCACCGGTGCCGCAGTCAAAGCCAATAACCTGCGTCCCCTCGCCCGCCTGGTCGCTTATGCCCATGCGGGTGTCGAGCCAGAATTGATGGGCCTCGGTCCGATCCCCGCCACGCGTCTTGCGCTCAAGCGTGCGGGTCTGACTGTGGCTGATCTGGACGTTATCGAAGCCAATATCGCGTTCGCCGCGCAGGCGTGCGCTGTGACTCAGGAATTGAATCTGGATCCGGCCAAGGTCAACCCGAACGGTTCGGGCATTGCCCTTGGCCATCCGGTCGGGGCTACCGGCGCGATCATTGCGACCAAAGCTATCCACGAACTGCACCGCATCGGCGGGCGCTATGCGCTGGTGACCATGTGCATTGGTGGCGGCCAAGGCATCGCCGCCATTTTCGAACTCGTTTGAGGGGTTGTAAGTGAGTATTCAAAAACTAGCAGTCATTGGCGCAGGCACCATGGGCAACGGGATTGCCCAAGTGTGTGCACTTGCCGGAATAGACGTGACATTGATTGATATTTCCGATGAGGCGCTCGCAAAAGGTCTGTCGGCGCTGACTACGAATCTCGATCGCCAGCTGCGCAAAGAAACGATTACAGCAGCGGAGATGCAAGGTGCTCTCAACCGGATCTCTCTCAGCACCGACTACGTGGCGTTGAATGGAGCCGAGTTGGTCATTGAAGCGGCAACCGAGAATCTGGAGCTCAAAAAACGCATTCTCAAACGAATCGATGACACCGTGAGTGATGACTGCGTCATCGCAACTAACACGTCATCGCTGTCGATTACCGAATTGGCGGCAGTGGTCAAACACCCGGCTCGCTTCATTGGTCTGCACTTCTTCAACCCTGTACCGATGATGGCATTGCTGGAGGTCATCCGCGGTTTGCAAACGTCGGACATCACCCACGCCTTGGCGCTGAAACTCGCCGAACAGATTGGCAAGAGTGCAGTCACGGCTCGCAACAGCCCGGGCTTCGTGGTCAATCGCATTCTGTGTCCGATGATCAACGAAGCGATCTTCGTTTTGCAGGAAGGCCTGGCCAACGCCAAGGACATCGATACCGGCATGCAATTGGGCTGCAATCACCCTATCGGCCCGCTTGCGCTGGCTGATCTGATCGGCCTGGATACCATGCTGGCGATCATGGAGAGTTTCCATGATGGCTTCAATGACCCGAAATATCGTCCAGCGCAACTGCTCAAGGAAATGGTCGCGGCAGGTTATCTGGGCCGCAAAAGCGGGCGCGGTTTCCATGTCTATACCTGAGCGCTGTTCACGCTTCGCTCAGAGCCGTGACAAGGCACTGGATCTGTTCGCCAGAAAGGGATTCGGCCAGGTTGGCATGCGCGAGCTGGCAACCTATCTCGGGCTCACACCTGGCTCGCTTTACCATCATTATCCAAGCAAACAGCATTTGCTCCTCGACTTGATCGAGGAGCTTTACGAAGAACTGCTGACCACTGTACGTCTGATAGAGCAAAGCCCTGATGACGGGGTGAACACCTTGCAAGTCATTATCCGGGCACACCTGAATCTGTACCGGGAAATGCCGTTGCACTTTCGCCTGGCTGAACGCGACAGTTGTTGTCTGAACGAAGAACAACAACTGCGTGTCAGCCATTTACGCGAACAATATGAGCGCCAACTGCTCGTGGCACTGGGGTATAGAACACTGTTTACCCCGCATCGGCTTCAGGCCGCCGGGCACGCCATTGCCTCATTGCTCAGCAGCGCACCCTCCTGGTTGGTACAGCGCACCCTTGACGATCAGGACCGCGACGAACTGATGGAAGACTTGATGATGGGGGCGATTTGCTCGGTGCTCAGGTCACCGGCCTCCAGCAACGCGCGCGCCGTGTCGATGCGCAAGTTCTGCAAATAGGTTAGCGGCGACTGCTCAAGCACCCTATTGAAGCGGCGTATCAAGGTTCGCTCGCTAACTGCCAACCTCTGTGCCAGATCTGTCATACGTACCTGTTCCGCCAGGTGATCCTGAAGCCACTTCTGTGCGCATTGCATGGCGATGGCCTTTCCCGCAAATTTGTTGAGCACGTGAACAGCTTGTAATAGAAACGTGGCATGTGCGCTTATCGCATACCAGACACTCCGACTCAGTCACCATCGGACGCATTTGCAGATTGACCTGCGGAAATCTCTCGCGGAAATGCCCCTCCAGCCACCAAGTGGTTGTCGCCATTTTGTTATCGAGCAACCCCGTACCAGCGAGCAGTTGGACAAGTTGCTGAAAGCGGATCTTGTGACCTTCAACTTCCCACGGCACTAAAAATGGCGGCATAAAAATACGGCTGAAGCGACAACCACCTTGCAAAACGCCGGGGGTGGGAGGGACACTGAATTAAATTTATGTCTGCCTCTCGAGCAGCGAGGCAGACATACCCGCAACCGCTTGTAGCTGACGCATGTGTGCTAAGTTGAAACTGTTTCTACTCAAAATCTCAACATGGCAGGGCTCACCATGCCTCGAAGCGTCCTTCTACGTAGGTCAATGGTAAAAGCAGTCACCTATCGCGTAATAATTATGTGCCTGGACTTCATGACAATTTTTATATTTACGGGGACGCTGCGGGTGGCTATCGGTTTCATGGTCGTCAGTAATTTATACACCACGTTTGCTTATATTTTTCATGAGCGTCTGTGGGCAAAAATCACCTGGGGAATTGAAGAGCATCAAGATCATACCGGCTAAACAACTCGTGCCGATGCCTTCTGAGGCGCTGTTTAGATCAAAAGCCAGTGTCCTGCGTGGTTAATTCGTTTATCTATTTTAATTATTCGAATACCTGTTTCTGGCAGGCTTAAATTAACGAACTACCCACTCAGGACACTAGCTTCAAGGTGCGCAGCAACAGACGTGCGAAGAAAAATTCTGCAGTGGCCAGTTTCCCGCCATAGAAAGCTTCGTCTTCGCTGAGTTTGGCGAGATCAAATGGCTGACTGACGTAATACGAAAAGGCGCGACCACCTTTTCCACTCAAGGAATGGTGATCTTTCGCCAAGCCACCGCCATGCGTTAAAACTGTTTTTTCATCTTTCCGACAACGTGCACACACAAGTCGCTCTGAGGCATTACACGGCAAGCCAACACCGTGCCGGCCGCCAGTTCTTCTACGCTGACATGTGCGCGACTCATGGTCTTTACCTCAAAGGCACCATTGAGGATCTGAACCTTACAGATACCGCATCCACCGCCACGGCATCCCAATGGAATGCCACGACGGCCAAGACGAGCCATACCATGCAGAACCGACTCACGCTCATCACAGGCGTAATGCTCTCCGGTGTCTTCGATCAATACTTGATATTCCATGGCCCGTTCTCACGCAGTGGAAGTGACTATCGGCAAAAGTCCAAGAGCCTCTAAAGCCGCAGTGGCACACACCTCGTCTTGTTCTTCAGTACTCATCCGAGAACTTCAAGCTTTGCAGCCCGTGCACAGATTTCCTGTTCGCGTAAGACATCTGCGCCAATGCCGCCAATCGACCAGTCCTGTGGTTCAACCCGGATGCACCTGCCCCGCACAACGCTCCGATCAACTGCTAATATTTCGACCAGCAAGGAAGTAAATCCGGTCATTAGCTTCTGACGTTCGTCCAATGGGCGTCCTTCGAGCACGATGAACTCGAAGTACGGCGCATGCAGTCGATGGGTACTGACACAGTGCCCGGCAACAGCAAACTCATCTGCTGCATGCAAGGTGATTATCGCCCGCACCCGGTCCATCGGTGACAGCAAAACCTTGCTGTAAAGATGTGAGGCATCCTGGAGCAAACGCACTTTTTGCTCAGCCGAACAAGACCCTTCAACGAGATGAAAATTTACTACCGGCATTTTTGAGGCCTCATGCATATTCTTATATTTATTGTTTAATCACACGACCCAACGCACATCAGGGCAAGCCGCGACGTCGTCCAGAATCCAGCATCAACGTGGATCCGGTCATCGCGTCAGCCTCGGGGGCTAGCAACAAACTAACGGCCCAGGCCACTTGCTCCGGCGTCGTGAAGGCACCGATGGAGGATTCAAGACACATCTCCTGCAGAACGGTTTCAGTGCTGACACCACGCTGCCTTCCCCGGTCGGCTGCCACTTTGTGCAAACGCTCCGTATCCGCAGGTCCCGGCGCAATAAGATGCGCCGTCACACCTCGCGAGCCATAAGCCAGACTGAGCTGACGTATCGCGTTCGCCAAGGCTGCGTTTGCTACTCCCGCTGAGGCCGCGTATGCCGTGGGTTCAAAACCGTAGTGTCCACCGATAGCGACGAGACGAGATCCTTTGACGAGACTCGCATCCACAGCACGGGTCAGGCGCAACAGACCGCCGACTTTAATATTGACCGCATCTGTCAGCGCAGACGTAGGGGCGTCAAGAACGCCGCCTACGACCGCCACGCCGGGGCCATGGACAATCATCCGCACCGGCCGATCCAGTACGTTTCGGATATGCGCAATGGACTCGTCGGCAGAAATGTCGGCAACACAAGGGATGACCCCAGGATGAATCCGGCTTAGCTCATCAATAGCCGCCGAGCTGCGGGCCACTGCGACGACGTCCAATCCGTTGGCGCACAGTCGCGCAACGATCTGTTTACCAAAGGCACCAGTTGCCCCCACCACCACCGCTAATTCATTACGTGAGTTCATCGTCCACCCGCCGTTAAGTTTCGGGTTCGGAGCATGCACCACATGCCCCGAAGCTTATTCAGGTGGGAAGAACTACTCCACGGTCCCTGGCCATGGTCATTGCCGTGTCGAAGATCATGTCCTCTTGGCCACCGATCATTTTCTTGCGGCCCAACTCGACCAGAATGTCGCGGGCCGGGACGCCAAATTGCAGGCTTGCACGCTTGGCATGCAGGAGGAATGTCGAGTAGACGCCTGCATAGCCGAGAGTCAGTGACTCGCGGTCAACCCGCACGATGTGCTCCATCATGGGTACGATGATGTCTTCTGCTACGTCCATCAGCTTGAACAGGTCCGTGCCGGTTTCGATGCCCATGCGTTCGCACACTGCGGCAAACACTTCCAGCGGCGTATTGCCGGCACCGGCGCCCAAGCCAGCCACGGAACCATCAATGCGGCTAGCGCCCGCTTCGATGGCGGCGATGGAGTTGGCCACGCCCATGCCCAGGTTGTGATGGCCGTGGAAACCGATCTCGGTCTCCGGATTGAGTACCTCACGCAGGGCACCAATACGTGCTTTTACATCGTCAGGCAGCATGTAGCCGGCAGAGTCGGTGACATACACCGTCTGCGCGCCGTAGGACTCCATCAGCTTGCCCTGTCTGGCGATACCTGCAGCATCATTGAGGTGCGCCATCATCAAAAAGCCGGAGGTGTCCATCCCCAACTTGCGGGCATAGGCGATGTGCTGGGGCGAGGTGTCTGCCTCGGTGCAGTGGGTGGCCACATGCACGCTCCGCGCACCGCAGTCGAACGCCGAGTGCAGCTCCTTCATAGTGCCGAGCCCTGGAATGAGCAGGACCGATACTTTGGCCTGTTTCATCTTGGGTGCCACTGCGCTGATGTACTCCTCATTCGTATGAGGGGCAAAACCATGCTGCAGCGAATTGCCGCCCAAACCACCGCCATGGGTGACCTGAATGTAAGGCACGCCAGCGTCATCCAGCGCGGTAGCGACCTTGACCATCTGCTCGACACTGATCTGTTCACGCTTGGCATGCATGCCGTCGCGCAGGCACATGTCGTGCAGGATTACCTTGCGGCCCTTGAGGCTGGAACGGGGGGACTGACTCATTACGCGACCTCCGAAGCTTTAAGCTGAATCTTGCCGGCGAGCATTTCCTCGGCAAACATCTCTGCAGTGCGGGTAGCGGCTGCCGTCATGATGTCCAGATTGCCGGCATAGGTCGGCAGGTAGTCGCCGAGGCCTGCCACTTCCAGGAACACGGAGACTTTCTTGCCTTCAAAAACAGGCCCGTTGACCAGGCGGTAGCCCGGCACGTACTTCTGCACCTCGACGATCATTTGCAGAATCGACTCAGTGATTCGGGCTCTATCCGGCTCGTCATCCGTCAGGCAGTAGATGGTGTTGCGCATCATCATCGGTGGGTCGGCCGGGTTGATAATGGCCAACGCCTTGCCCTTGCGAGCGCCACCGACTTTCACAATGGCGCTTGAGGTGGTGTTGGTAAATTCATCCAGGTTGGCACGGGTGCCCGGGCCAATCGACTTGGACGCCAGGCTGGCGACGATCTCGGCATACTCGACGCTCTGAATACGCGAGACGGCATTGACGATTGGGATAGTGGCCTGGCCAGCGCAGGAGATCATGTTGACGTTCATCTCCAGCTTCTCCGCGTGCTCTCGCAGGTTCACCGGTGGCACGCACAGCGGGCCGATAGCCGCTGGGGTAAGGTCAATCATCAGCACACCGAGAGCGTTTAGCTTGCGGCTGTTTTCGGCATGTACATAGGCGCTGGTAGCGTCAAAGGCGATCTGAATGCCATCTTCAAGCACGTGCGGCAGAAGACCGTCCACGCCTTCATGGGTGGTTTTCAAACCCATGGCACGAGCGCGCACCAAACCCTCGGATTCGGGATCGATACCGACCATCCAGACGGGCTCAAGCACTGGGCTGCGCAAGATTTTGTAGATCAGGTCAGTGCCGATGTTGCCTGAGCCTATGAGTGCACACTTGATCTTCTTCATTGAGATTGTTCCTTATTCTTCGCAGCGCGCTGTGCCATGTTCATACCGGCCACGTAAAACTCGTCGCTACCGTGCTCGGTAATGAGGATGCGCACTGTTTCCGGAGCACACTCCAGACTGTTGCAAACCGCCGTGGTGACTGCGGCTGCAACGCGGCTTTTCTGCTCTGCGGTGCGGCCTTCGACCATGTGCATTTCGATAATTGGCATGCTTGATTCTCTTCGTTTTTGTCGTTATTCAACGAAACGCATCGACACGGTACCCAGCTCCTGAAAGCGAGCCACAATGCTGTCGCCTGGTTTCACCGCAAGGGCCTCGGTGATGCCACCACTCATCACGAAGCTGCCGGCCGGCAGTATCTCGCCCATCTCCGCCAGGATATTCACCAGCATGGCGATGGCTTCGGCCGGATGGCCCATGACTGCCGCAGAAGCACCCATAGCGACGATCTCGCCATTTTTCTCCATCACTACGCCAAGGGTCTTGAGGTCCAGATCATCGACATAACGTGCCCGTCCACCCCCGACAAAGCGCGCGGAAGAACCGTTGTCGGCGATCACACTGGCCAGGTCGAACTTGAATCCGGAAAATCGCGAATCAATGATTTCGACCGCAGGGAGGACATAGTCGGTCGCCGCCAAAACGTCCTGGGCGGTGCAACCAGGCCCCTGCAAGTCACTCTTCATAACAAAAGCCACTTCGCATTCAACCCGTGGATGCACCAGGTCTGAAGTGGAGATGGCCGAACTCTCGGGGCGGGCCATGCGATCGGTCAAAAAGCCGATCGAGGGCACGTTGACACCCATCTGCTGCATCTTGGCTTTTGACGTCAGCCCGGCTTTCCAGCCGACCAGCTTGTGGCCTTTTTCGATGAAGCGACGACGAAGCTCGCTCTGCACGGCATAACCATCGGCGATGGTCATGTTCGGGTATTCGTCGGTCAGCTTGGGAATGGCGTAGGCGCGGGTCTGCGCACCTTCAACCCGCTCGCACAGGCGAACGATGTCCTCACGCAACAGTGTCAGATTGCTGCTCATACTGCGCTCCTCCCGGAAAACTTGACGCGACAGCTACCAAGGCCGCCGACGGTACACACCAACTCATCCCCATCTGTCACCGGTACCAACGAAGACTGGGAACCCGAGAGAATCACCTCGCCTGCCTTGAATGGAATGCCCAATGCACCCAGGGTATTGGCCAGCCAGGCCACAGCATTCGCTGGTGAACCTTGCACCGCAGCACCGACGCCGGTAGAGAACAACTCGCCGTTCTTCTCCAGCACCATGCCTGCCAGGGTGATATCGAGCTTGCGCGGATCGCCCTTGGTTTTACCCAGGACGAATACGCCGCAAGAGGCATTGTCCGCAACGGTGTCCTGGATCTTGATCTGCCAGTCGGTAATGCGTGAATCGACGATCTCGAAACAAGGCACCACGTAGTCAGTCGCACGGATCACGTCCATCGCGGTGATGCCTGGCCCCTTGAGGTCATGCTTCAACACAAAGGCCAACTCGGCTTCGGCTTTCGGCTGAATCAACTGGCCGAGGTCAATGGTGTCGCCCTCTTGAAAAACCATGGCCGAAGTGAGCATGCCGAAGTCCGGCTGATAGACGCCGAGAAAGTCCTGTACAGGCTTGCTGGTCGCACCGATTTTCTTGCCGACGATGGTTTCACCCGCTGCCAGCCGCCGAGCGACGAAGCGCTCCTGGATACGGTAAGCATCCTCAATGGTGATCTCCGGCTCACGGGTGAGCAGTGGCGCAACGGCGCGACGGGAGACGAAAGCTTGGTAAAGCTCATCGCCGTAATGCTCGATCTTTTGCTTGTCCATAAGGGCCTCAGAGTTTCACGCAGATATTTCGGGTTTCGGTGTAGAACTCCAGCGAATGCACGCCGCCTTCGCGACCGATGCCCGACTGTTTGGAGCCGCCAAACGGGGTGCGCAAATCGCGCAGGAACCAGCTGTTGATCCAGGTGATGCCAACGTCGATACGCGCCGCCATGCGGTGGGCACGAGATAAATTAGAGGTCCATATGGTGGTCGACAGGCCGTAATCGGTCGCGTTGGCTTTCTGCACGACTTCGTCCTCGCTGTCGAACGGCGAAATGTGGCAGCACGGCCCGAAAATTTCTTCCTGCACAACGGAAGCTGTTTCAGGCAGGCCGGTCCAGATAGTGGGTTGCACCCAGGCACCTTCGGCCAGATCCGCCGGCATATCAGGCACACCGCCGCCGGTCACCAGAGTGGCGCCCTCCTCCACAGCCTTACGGTAGTAAGACAGCACTTTCTGCTTGTGCTCCTGGCTGATCAGCGGGCCGTAGTTGGCATGATGATCATCGGGACGACCATATTTGACCGCCTCCGCCTTGACCTTAAGGGCCTGGACAAAACGCTCGAAAATCGGCCGCTCGACATACACCCGCTCGGTGCCCAGGCAGACTTGGCCCGAGTTGAGGAATACCGAGCGTGAGAAGCTCTCAACCGCCGCATCAAAGTCGGCATCGGCAAACACGATGCCGGCATTCTTGCCACCCAGTTCGAACGACACATCGCGCATGCCTTCGGAAGCGGCTTTCATGATGGCCGTGCCAGTCCGGGTCTCGCCGGTAAAGGTGATGGCATCGACGTGCGGGTGTTGGGTGACGAACTCGCCAGCGGAGTTGGGCCCGAATCCGTTCACTACGTTGTAGACACCCTTGGGGATACCCACTGCGTTCATCACTTCACCCAGCAGTGCCGCCGTTTGTGGCGACTCTTCGGACGGCTTGACCACCACGGTATTACCGCAGGCCAGCGCCGGACCTACTTTCCAGGTCATCAGCATGAACGGGGCATTCCACGGACAGACCACCCCGATCACCCCCTTGGGGCGGCGAATCGAGTAATTGAAGGCGCCGCGACCATCAGGCGTATCCATCTGGAAGGATTCGCTGGCGACGTTCTTGATCACGTCGGCGAACACTTTGAAGTTGGCCGCCCCGCGCGGGATGAATACGTGCTTCATGACGTGCTCAGGCTGACCGGTGTCGGACATCTCGGCCTCAACGAAGTCGTCGAAGCGGCGGGTGATTTCGTTAGCGACACCGTAGAGCAACTCAATGCGTTGATCCGTGGTAAGACCACCCCACTCGCCCTGTAGCGCATTACGTGCAGCGCTGACGGCGGCATCTACCTCGCCGCGTCCGGCTTCACTGATCGAGCAAATAACACTGTTATCGACCGGTGAACGCTTGTCGAAACGTTTGCCACTGGCAGCGCCGACGAACTCACCGGCGATGAAATTTTCAATCTGGCGCATGGAAGCTCCGGGGTGTTGTTCTGTATGACTACCCGCTGCACCTTCCCCAGGTCAGCGGGTATTAGTCCCTGAAACGAGTCTAGAAAAGCCAGGCAATACCGGCTAATACTTTGTTTTACCAACTCTGATACCTACAGGGTATTGACACTGAGGTAACAAAATCAGCCCACACAAGCTCCCTTGACTAACCTGTTGGGGGCGCTAGTCGGCGCGATCAGATAGCCTTGAACAAGGGACTGCGGACCTGCTGAGCATCCGCCGCCGATATAAACTTCTCGGTATAGATGTCGCGCTCAAACAGGCGTCCCTGCATCAGCGTACTGATGCAGGAGTCAATCATTAAAGGCGGGCCACACAGGTAAGCCTTGTGCCCCCTGAAGTCGTTATTGAAGTGCGCCTTGGCCGCGTCATGGACGAAGCCACGGGAGCCTTCCCAGCCAGAGTCCTCCGGCTCATGGGAGAGCGCAGGCACGTAGTTGAAGTTCGCGTATTGCTGAGCCATGGCGAGGAAATCGTCGTGGTAATACAGCTCGCTACGATGGCGTTGGCCATAAATGAGGGTGATCGGCAGTTCAAAACCTTCCGCCAGCAGATCCAGAATCATTGAGCGCGGGCTGGAAAGCCCGGAACCGCCGCCCATGAAAATTACCGGCATATGCGCCGACTTCTTCACAAAGAAGCGACCGTAGGGGCCGGTAATGCTCATGCGCTCGCCGACCTTCACCTGCTCGTGAACATAACCCGTACCACGACCGCCTGGCACGATACGAATATTCAGCTCAATTTCACCGCCATCCGTAGGTGCACTGGCAATCGAAAATGCCCGGCTGCCGATACCGTCAGGCAACTGCAGATTGATGTATTGACCGGCCTGGAAGTGCATTCCAGCCGGATCGTCGAGCTTGATCCACACGCCCTTGATGGTAGGCGTGAGGGTTTCGATGCGGCTGACCGTACCGGCGAAGTCGCGGACCGGCAGATTCTCGGCATCCGGGTCTTCATCGATTTCCGCCTCAATCACCAGGTCGCTCTCAGCGGTAGCGCAGCAGGCCAGGCACTTCTTCTCTTCGCGCTCAAAATCCATCAGGGCAAAGCTGGAGGCCTCGCCGTGTTCAATCTCGCCATCCACCACCTGAATCTTGCAAGTCGCACACAAGCCGTGGCAGCAGGCGTGTGGCAGGTAGATGCCAGCCCGCAGAGCCGCATCGAGAATGGTCTGACCTTCTTCGATCTCGATGGTCTGACCCAGTGGTTCAATCGTCAGTTCGTAACTCATAGCCCGTCCCCCTTCTCAGCTAACTGCGCAAATAGTGTTGAGGCCCGGCGTACTGAAACGCAGCTGATCTTTGTGGCCGATAGCATTGTCGGCCAGGCTGAGATTGAAGTCGGGCACCCAAGGCCGGTTGCCCTTGAGCCACTCGACAGTGCGCCAGTTAATCGCTGCGGTATCCGGGTCCGCTTGCAGCAGCGGCTCGAGAGCGACCTGAATCAACTCGGCGAAAGTAGTCTGCGGCGGCAGACAAAGCAGGAACGGGGCAGCAAAAAGCAGATGGTGATCCCAGCTGACGTACACCAGCTGTTTGCCGTTGAAATTCTCAACGCGATCACGGGCAACGCCTACGTACTCTTTAAGGGCGACTACAGGCATTTTGTTCTCCTTATTATTGTGTTGGGCGTGGCCGCTTCAACTAACGACCACCCCCTTTAGAGGCTTACTGGTTCGACGTCGCCAGACCACGCCACAGTTCGAAGTTATGGCGGTCCTGGGAATCGGCAAAATCACCATTGTCCTGACCGTCTTTCAGCGAAACCCACTCCATCCAGGCAGCCAGATCACCATTGAGCGGCGCTTGGAAGAGTGCAGGCATGGGCAGCCATGCCTGGATATATTTCTCCGGCTCATTATTGAAAATTTCCAGGCAATGATCAGAGCAGAAGTGATACTTATCGCCTTTGTATTCAACTTCACGGTGGCAAGTAAGCGTCGGATCATTTGGCTCGGTAAATACCGTCGGCAACTGGCAGCACTGGCACAGTTTAGCCAGGCCATAGTTCTTGAACGGCGTACCTGCCGCCGCCAGCTTTTTGATGTGTTCCCAGCGTGGCCGGTAATACTTGTCGAACGTGGTGGGGTACTTGGCAGATAACCATTGCAGGTCCTCATCCGAGGGGATCCATGCATGAAAGGCAGTACCAAAGCTCCACTGGTAAAGACCCAACATGAACTGGTGAGACATGTGGTCGATGCCTGCTTCGGCGTCATCCCAGCTCTTCGGTGGACGAATACCGTAGCGCGCCAGGTCCTTGAACAGCGCACCGCCGTTCTCTGCACCGTAAATATCCCACGCCTCGCGCCACGACATGACGCGCTTGGGCAGCATGTAATCCATCATGGTGCTGACCAGGCCGAGAACCCGGAAGCCACGCCAGAACCACTTGTCGATCCAGCCCTGAACGATGGGCAGGTTGTCCGGATCCTGCTCGAGCATGAACTTGATGCATTCAAGCCCCAAGGTCATGTGCCGCGCTTCATCCGACTGGGCCGAGAAGCCGAAGGTCACCGTGGCCATGTCACCGTTGTAAGCTGCGCCGGACATGAACGGTACGAACAGCAGGTTGGTCAGCACGTATTCGAACGAGAAGCCGATGGCAATCATGAACTCAAACGGACCGGCCGACATCGCATCGTCAAAGAACGAGCGCGCCACAGACGTGTACCAGATGCGGTCACGCTGATCAGCAAACGCATGGAAGCCGTTGTAGAACTTGTTGTAATTGGACAGTGCGTGGACTTGCGTCTGGGCGTGGCGAATTTCATCAATGGCCTGCATCTGGCAGGCCACTTGCGTCCCCACACCGCGAAACTCACGGCCCACACGGGCAAACCCTTTATGCGCGGCGTACTCACCCGGACTGATGGCCTGCAGAAATATTTTCAAGGCCGACAGGTAGCGTGCATCGGTAATATTCAGATGGCCGTTATTCTGCGCATGGGCGTCGATAATCGCGTAAAACTTACGCTCTTTTTCCGCCTGATACTTCCAGTACGCATCCATGGTCAAGCGGAACGGATCTTCCCACTTGTTCCAGTCATGGATCTTCAGCCCTTCATAGGCAATGTAGGGAAAGAGTTCTTCCTCGGTGCGATAAGACGGTTCCCACGCCAGGTCGCGCGTCAACAACCGGTACTTTTCTTTCGCATTCATTTTTTTATTATTTGCTTTCATGTCCATGCTAAATATTCTCGCTTAGTTGCCCCAGGTCAGGGTCAAGGAGTCTTCGTCTTCAACGACGTTGCCGGAGAGCGTGATCAGGTTGATATTCAGCTCTTGCATATCAAAGCTGCGACCCATCTGTTCTTCAATGGTTTCTCGGCGAATGACCAAGCGGCCAGGCGCATTGATTTTGACCATCGCCGGTTCGCGATTGACCACGGCCTCGGGGTTATCTATTTCAATCGCCTCGATAATGGGGCGAGTCTCTTCATTGGTTTGCAATGCAATAAACACAGTCGACATAGAAACCTCTCAGACCACGACGCCGGTTTTTTCAAGGCGAGCCTTGAAGACGATCAATTGCTCAGCCATGACCTCATCGGCCTGGCCCGCAAAAACCTGCCCGATCACCGGCAGCAAGGCGGCTGCAGCGCGATCACGCCAAACGGCTGTCCAGGCCTGTAATTGCTCGCGGTTTTGCTCGGACTCAGCGGCCGCTACCTTCATGACCGCATCGACCCATTTGCGGGTCTCCTCAAACCAGTCGCTCATGAATTGAGTCAGCATGGCCACCGCCGAGCCGCCATTGGCCGCAAACCGGTCATCCACGATGCGCCCGTACACCAGCGGATAGAGCAAGCCATCCAGGGCCACGTTTTGCGCAACAAACAGCTCGAACGGATCGCGTACCGCCATGCAGTCCTCGGTATAACGACGCAGTGCTTGCCAGGCGTCTCCTTCCATCCAGGCGGCCTTGCCCTCTTCCAGGGCTTCGGTGCCACCCAGCAGCAGACCAATCCGCGACAGGTATTGAGCCGAACCCAGGTTATCCATCGCGTGGTACATACACGGCTGGGTAAACACCGTGCTGTAGCCGTAACCGCAGATAAAGGTGTTGTTGAGATTGGCGCCCCAGGCAGCGTGACGCAGCGGCACCAACAGATTGAGCGCGGAGCTGCGCAGATCGTCTGAAAGCATGTCGGCCAGGCCGCGGGTTTCAACGAAGTTGAAGTTCGCTTCGGTGTTCTCTTGCTGACGCGCGCGCGCCAGCGTGTAGGTGCTGTAGTAAAACTGGCGCGGGTCTTTCAAGGCGTACCAGTCGCGCATCACGATCTTGGTGATGCTGGCGTCGTAAAGCGCCTGCTCCGGGTCCCAGGTCGGCAGGTAGTGCAGATTTTCCTCAGGCTGGATGTCGTAGCTGCCTTCCTGATAGCGCGAAGAGGGCTTGTCGCCAAAACGACGGGCCAAGTGATCAAACGTCTGTCGCAATGGCTGGATGCTGACCGTGCGAAGATCTATATGCATGTGTATCTCCCACAAGCGTTTCACCTGAGGTGAAACGCCCAATTCGATTAGTTTTTGAAACGAACCTGTGTGGCGTCAGCGAGTCGCCAATCCCAATCAGCCGAAGCATCTTCCTCGTCCGTAGACGCAGTCGGCGCGGGCATCAACGCAACCTTGTTGGTGGCGCAGAACTCGGCGAATGCTTCATGAGTCAGGATCATTTCAACGAATAGCCCAGGCTCGCCAATGGCGAAGTCGAACTCGACAAAGCGGCTCCCGCGATTGCCGGTAACCCGTACAAAACGCTTTTGCGTATCCAGGTCGGCCGGCTGCATTTCCAGTGACTCATCGGGCAAAGCCATAGATGTGCCCTCAGGTCACTACAGTCAGAAAGGTCTCGTGCAGTTTGCGCTGCGGGTAGTCGAGGCCTTGGGCGAAGTTGTCGTAGGTCCAAGACAGCGGCTCGTAATCTGGATAAGGGTGGTAGCCGCCCATGAAGGTTTCAAAACGATTGCCTGAGGGATCCCACGCATAGATGGTGCAGCCGCGGGTTACGCCATGACGGGTAGGGCCAATATCAACGTTCACTTCGTTCATCGACATGATGTCGCCGGCACGCAACACTTGCTCCCACGACTCGAGGAGGAATGAGCAGTGGTGCAGCTTGCCCTTCTCCGGATACTCGACGAAGGCGATGTCATGGACTTTGTGCGAGCAGGACAACCAGATGCCCATGTCGCTGTCGCCATCCGGGCTGAGTACGCGCTCAACCAGAAAGAAGCCCAAGACGTCGGTGAAGATCTTCTTCACTTCGGCGATATTCGGGCCATACAGCAAGCAATGGTCCAGCTGGATAGGGGCGATGCCATGTTCGCGCTGAGCATTCCACGGAGCCGGGTTGACTTGGGGAATGCCGTTACCTATACGGGTTTTCTCCGCATACAACTCGATCAGATGGCCGGATGGCAACTCGAAGCGCACGCGCTCGCCGGTTTCCAGCATTTCACCGGCCGGGATGCGTGTAGTGACCAAACCGTATGCTTGCAGGTCGGCATCAAGTTTTTCCAGAGTGGCCTTGTCCAACACCTTGAAGCCAAAGAAATCGATGCCAGCGGTGTCCGCCTCACGAATCACATAGCAGTTGTGATCACGCTCGTCCCAGCATTTAAAGTACACGCGCCCCTGGTCATCACGCCCGGTTTCCACCAGGCCCAGCACGTTGCGGTAAAAGTGGATGCCTTCTTCAAGGTTCAACACGCGCACCTGGGCATGCCCTGGACGCAATACACCTGTCATCGCCATTTGTTGTCTCCATTATTGGCTAGATGAGGTTGGCTCTACGCGTGCCCTTTCGGGCTAGCGACAAGCCGGACTTACAGTCTCGATCTAACTTTGCATAGAGGATGCCAATAACTTCAACTAATTGATTTATATGGTTTTTAATAGATAAACAAAAGAATAAGCCCCCCTCACAGGATGACGTTTCTGTCCATTCGCCACCCACGCCTTACAAAAACGTAAGGCCGCACATCAGCAAAACGCGATATCCCGAGCAAAACGATGTCCACCCACTGGCAAATGAGCCTGGAGTGACCGTTAGATGGGCAAAAAAAACACGTCGGGCGACGTGTTTGGCATAAGGCTTTTTAAAAAACAGGCATTCCTTCCGCCTTCACGGTCATGTCACAGGAATGCCTGGATTAAAGAGCACCTATGGATTGATAGGTGTACGCTTTTGTCAGGCGCTATCCGGGGCCTATTCGATATCACCCAATACCTGTTTTACCCGATACGCCAACTGACGACGGGTTATGCCGAGTAGACGTGCCGCGTGGGTGAGGTTGCCATTGGCCCGCAAAACAGCGAGCTGCAAAAGACGAGCTTCATGTACCTGAAGATCGAAGCCCTCATCCAGTAAACTATCGTAAAGTTTATCTTTCCTGGCTTCATCCGCATTCCCCACCTTCCCCTGCCTGTCAATTACAGCACCGAGCGCAGTCACGGGAGCCATACCAGGGAACAGATGTTCCACCTCAATTTGTCCCCCTGAAGGAGCAAGCAAAACAGAACGCTCAACCAGGTTTTCAAGCTCACGGACATTGCCCGGCCAGTCATAGGCCATCAGCTCTTGCATCGCCAGATCGCTGATACCGTGAATAGTCTTGTGATAGAGCGGTGAGTATTTTTCGATAAGCACCGAGACCAGCACCGGAATATCCGACTTGCGCTTGCGCAGGGGGGGGATTTCTAATGGATAGGTCGCCAGGCGGTAGTAGAGGTCGGCGCGAAAACGACCATCGGCAATGGCTTGTTGCAGATTGACGTTGGTGGCGGCAACCAGCCGCACACTGACCTTGCGGGGCTTATCGTCGCCCAGTCGCTCGACTTCTCCGGTTTGCAGTACCCGCAAGAGTTTCACCTGGGCCGAAGGGGAAAGCTCACCCAGTTCATCAAGGAATAACGTGCCACCATCGGCTCGCTCGAACTTGCCGGGTCGTGAATTCTGCGCGCCGGTATAGGCTCCTTTCTGCACACCAAAAAGCTCTGATTCGATCAGGTCATTGGGAATCGCTGCACAGTTGATGGCTACAAACGGTTTATCTGCACGATCACTGTTTTCGTGCAGCCACTGGGCAAATACCTCTTTGCCGACCCCGGTTTCACCCAAGAGTAAAACCGTTATAGGACTGCTGGCTGCCTTACTGAGCAAACTGAAAGCAGCACTAAACGCTGGGGAGCTGCCCACCAGCTTGCCAGGCGGACGCTGTTCGCGCTGACGACCACGCACTTGCCACAGCTCCTCTTGCAACTGTTCAAAAGAAGTCTCCTTATCCTTTGGCTCCAGACAGTGTTCGAGGAAAGCGTCATCTCCCCAGTCTTCCACCGGTTTGCCAACCAGCACGCAGTTAGGGTCACCACAACACACGCATTTGGTTTCACGAAAAACAATGAAGCGCTTGAAGAATCGAGAGGTATAACCCGATGCATAGCCCGACAGGTGCCAGCAAGCAGCCTCATCGCCAGCACCGAATAATTGCAGATGCGATTCAGCTTCCCATGAGTTTTCACATTTCACTTCGCCGAAAAATGTCCCTTTTTCCCAGTCTATTTTTGCTTCGGTGATGGTTGATCGAACCAGACCTTCAAACGCGTGCAGCTCAGGGCCGATCTTGAAAACGTCAAAGTCGTCACCCTCGCCATAGAGCTTTTGCGCAAGGTCGGCATCATGCTGGCCAGCTGCAAAACCCATGCGAAACAAAAGTCCTTTGGCGCGCTTGGACCCAAGCGACTCAAACAACTCTTGGCGCAAGGCCCCGAAGGCCTTGGCGTGAAGCAGCAGCATGCGGTTTTCGTCGAGCCAGATCTGCCCGCTCTCGATATTAAAGCGCAGCCGTGAACGCAAATTGAAGCGTTCGGCAAGGGGTTGCTCGATCATGAACATTCCTAAAACGTAACGAAGCACGAGCCTTTCGATCTTGAGGACGGTAAAACTCACCAAAATCGATTGCGTTTTTTATTGTGCGTGCGATCTGAAGCGTTCGCTGCATGGGTCTTAGTTTATGCGGATAACGCGACACACGCCTCTTTGACTTTTAGGTAAGCGTTTCTGATCAAAGGAGTCGTGCGCTCACGTATCTGTTTCAGCTTCCCGCCTTGGGCAGCATTGAGCAGTTCATCACGAAGCACGCGATAGCCGTCCAAAGCTTCCCGCAAACGGGAGAAATGAGCTTTACGTGCTTCACCCCCTGCCCCTCCATCCAATTGCGCACGCCCCAGCAGATGATCGATTTCTGTGTCCAGAGAGCGTATCCGCTCTATATGCGGCAGCATCTGCGAGGTAGCGCGGGCATTCAAAACCATTATGTTGTGAGCACGAACTTCTTCGATTGCGTCAATCATGGAGGCCAGCGCATTACGACTGACATCTATTTTGTTCGCCAATACTTTCAGATCCACCAGACCCAACATCAATTGGCGTAAGCCCGCATTGCAGTCGTTGACCCGGTTATCCAGCTCGCTCGCCAAGCGGGCCACACCACCAGAGTCTTCCAGCAATTGCCCGGTCTTCTGCACTTCGACACTGGCACGCTGGGCAATCTCCTCCACCGCGCTAACGGTATTTTGCGCAGTACCTGCAATACCCTTCAGCACACCGCAAGCATCGTCGGCTTGTTTCACACCCTCGGTGGCTTCCTGGCGAGCCTGAGCCAGGCGCTGTTCAAGACGGTCAATACCGTCGCCGATCAGAGCGATGATTTCTCCGACGCCCAGTGTGGCGTCGCCTGTGCTCTCAGCCAGCTTGCGGACTTCATCAGCGACCACACTGAAACCCCGGCCTTGTTCACCCGCTCGGGCAGCCTCAATAGCGGCATTGAGCGCCAACAAATTAGTTTGCCCGGCGATGCTCCTGATAATGGCAACGATCTCGCTGATGCGTGCAATTTGATGACGAACACCATCAAACTCCTCACCCACTCCTGCCACCACATTGGCCAGATCGACCATCGCGGCGGCCACCTGCTGCACCTGCTCGCCACCACCAGACACCTGATTGCGAGCATCGGTAGTGGACGAGGCCAGTGCAATGGCCTCGCCCGACGTGGTCCGCGCGCGCTCAGCCATACCTTGGACTTCGACCATTGAGTTCACCGCCAACTCTGACTGCCGATCCGCCGTGCCAATGGCCTCGGTGAAACCCGAGACCAAGGTGCCTGCGGAAATCGTCAACTCCGAGGCCAGTACATTCATGCGCTGAACCGACTCGACCTTGTCTTGTAATACCACCAGCAAGCGCGCCATCGAATCCTGCATGCTTGTCGGTGCGGGCTGAGGATCTGCCAGCATCACAAGGGTGTTGTTCAGCGCAGCCGCGATCGCTCGTTCACGTCGCGAACTACCACTTAGCAGCCCCCATGCAAGCAGCGCCGTCAAAATGGCCCAAAGCCAATGCAGTCCGCCTACGTCAAACCCTCCAAGCATTGCGCCAGTTGCCAGAAAAATGGTGTTGATCAGATCACGGCCATGACCGCTCCATATAGTGCTCATAGTCAATGCACCCTTCTCGCCGGTCAGATCGCAACGCCCTGTTTGGGCTTCAACAAAAAGTGGGCCAGCGCGGGTAACAAGATCAGCGCTCCGAGCATGTTCCAGACAAACATGAACGCCAGCAAAATACCCATGTCAGCCTGGAACTTGATCGGCGACCAGACCCACGTCGCGACCGCAATCCCCAAGGTGATACCGGTTAACACCACCACCTTGCCGGTAAAGATCAACGCCTTGTAGTAAGCCTCCGAGAGCGACATGCCCTCCTTCATCCGCGCCAGCGTCACGGTCATCACGTACAGCGCGTAGTCCACGCCTATACCCACACCGAGGGCGATCACTGGCAGAGTGGCAACCTTGACGCCGATATTCAGCCACACCATCAACGCCTCACACAGTACGGAAGTAATCATCAGCGGCACCACCGCACAGACAACCGCACGCCATGAGCGAAAGGTAATGAACGCCAGCACGATCACCGCCGCGTAGACCAGGAACAGCATTTGAACGTTGGCCTTTTTCACCACGATATTGGTGGCGGCCTCAATGCCGGCGTTGCCCGCGGCATTGAGAAAGCGGATGTCATCGCTGTTGTATTTAGCCGCGAAGCCTTCGACCACGCCGACCACGCTTGTCAACGTATCGGCTTTATGGTCCTTGAGGTAGGCATACACCGTGAGCAAGTCGCAATTCTGGTTGAACATCTCACGCGGGGCGCGAGTAATAATGGCATTGAGCATGTCTTGCGAACGTGGCACTTCGAACCATTTGAGACTGCCTTCGTTCATCCCTGCGTTAGCCACCTTGGCGATACCTGCCAGCGAACTGATGGCCTCGACCCCAGGCAGTTTCTGCAATTCATGCGACAGCGCATCGACAGCCATCAGCGTGCTGTAGTGAGCACACGCGTATTGCGGTGTCTTGACCATGATGATGAACACATCACTGCTCGCCGCGTAGTTGTCCACCATAAAGGCGTTATCACGGTTGTAACGCGAATCCGCACGCAGCTCCGGTGCGCCAGGATCGGTATCGCCAATTTTCAGATGGGTGCTCACCATCAGACCGATGATGCCCAAAACCAGGCCCACTGCCACGGCCACGGTCGCCCAGAAGCGTCGGGTAAACAGGTCGAGGAACGCCCAGAACGGATGCTTCCTGTGCTGTGTGTCGTTGTTTTCCGACAGTTCTGCCTTGAGGCTGCGCTTCGCTGCCGCAGGGCTGACTCCCGTGTAAGAAAGCAGGATTGGCAGCAGCACAAGGTTGGTGAAAATCAGCACAGCGACGCCGATACTCGCCGTGATAGCAAGATCCCGTATGACCTGGATGTCTATCACCATCAACACAGCGAAACCGACCGCATCGGCCAGCAACGCGGTCATGCCCGCCAGGAACAAGCGTCGAAAGGTATAGCGCGCAGCCACCCATCGGTGCGTCCCACGACCGACGTCCTGCATGATGCCGTTCATCTTCTGCGCACCGTGGCTCATGCCAATAGCGAACACCAGAAAAGGCACCAGGATCGAGTAAGGATCAAGCTCGTAACCAAGCGTAGGTAAAAGACCCAGTAGCCATACCACCGCGACCATTGAACAGAACACCACCAGCAAGGTGCTACGCAGGCAGCGGGTGTACCAAAAAAGTACCGCAGTGCAGATGACGATGGCTGCGGCAAAGAACACCAGGACCTGTCTCAGGCCATCAATCAGGTCACCCACTACCTTGGCGAAGCCGGTAATGTGGATTGCAATTTTGTCCGACTCGTATTTGGTGCGCAATTGCTCAACACGCAGGGAGAGTGCGTGATAGTCAATCCGCTCGCCGGTTTCAGAGACTTTTTCCTGAAGGGGAACCAGCACGATGCTCGACTTATAGTTCGCCGCCACCAACTGGCCAACTTCACCTGAGCGCTCGACGTTTATTCGGACCTGCTCAAGGCTTGGCACAGACCCATCATAGTTATCGGGAATAACCGGCCCGCCGTCCAAACCTTCTTCGGTCACGCCTGTCCAGCGTACGGCTGGTGCCCACAGCGACTTCATATAAGGGCGGTCGACACCCGGCAGCAGGAAGACTTCATCACTAAGTTTGCGTACCGTTTCCAGATACTCAGCACTGAAAATATTACCGTCTTTGGCCTCCACCGCAATGCGTAGCGTGTTGCCCATGCCAGACAGCTGCTTGCGGTTTTCCAGGAAGTTGACAATGTAAGGATGACCCGTAGGGATCATCTTCTCGAATGCCGCATTGAGCGAGAGCCCACGCGCCTGATAACCCAGCAACAGCGTGATGAACAAACACAGTGCAACGATCACTATGCGGTTGTTGAACAACAACCGTTCACAAAGTGTTCCTGATTGTTTATCGAACGCCTGCAGGTCGCTTATGACAGCTTCCGAGGGAATAAGCTGCGCATGATTCATTATTGAACTCCCGAAACTAATGTACCCGGCTCAATCCGGGACAGCCCGCGCTCGCCGAAAATGATCAGAGCACCCTCCGCCGACTCGACTACACCGCTGAGCCCGGCTTGCGCTTGGGTTTTGAGAGCCACAAAACTGCGGCCGTCGTCAGTACTGCGTAACAGGCGTCCACTTTCGTCAGCGAGCAGCAAAGAACCGTCGTGCAGTCGTCTTGCGGCGGTAAGTGTCACCGATTGTTCCGGCGCCACCCGTTGCCAGTTGGCCCCGTGATCCGGACTGCGCCAGGCATTGCCGCGTAGACCGTAGGCCAGCAGCGTATCGCCCTCAAGATTCAGCACACCGAAGAAGGTGCCCTTGTAGGGTGTGGAGATCTCACTGAAATGGCTGCCTCCATCTATTGAGCGAAATAACACGCCTTGTTCACCGGCTATCAGCAATTCTTGATGATTGATCTGTACCTGATAAAGGTGCTTGCCACGTGGGTTAGGGATTCGTCCAACCAGCGATTGCCAGCTCTGGCCGCCGTCTGCAGTGGTGAGTGCTATGCCGTAAGCACCCACCACATAGCCATGCTGCTCATCACTAAACCGCACGCTCAAAAAAGGCTTGTCCGGACCATCGCTTATCAGGAACCCGGCACTACGCACCTCTGCGGCAGCGCCCTCTTGGCCAGCATCGGCGCGCTGGCGGGCATCGTCGAGAATCACCTGCGCGACTTCCTGGCCGTCAAGCTGACGCTGCCAGGTTTCGCCGGCATCGGTGCTGTGCAAGACCACACCGCTGTGCCCCACCGCCCAACCCTGGGTTGGTGTCGGGAAGTCCACGTCGGTCAGCAGCACACTTACCGGCACGCTCTTGGCTTGACGCCATGAATGCCCTGCGTCGTCGGAAAGCAGAACGCTGCCGCGCTCGCCGACAGCGACCAGGCGCTGGCCTGCCTGGGCCACGGCCAGTAACAAACCCTGCCGTGCCCGTGTGTTCTGTTGTGCAGGAAGGTCGAGCACATCGGGCACGACCGATTGTCCTGCTGCAACGCAAAGGCTGGCCAGGCAGGAAAGACAAAGTGTGGCGACGGCAAAGGCCGTCGACCTTTTGAGCGCATTTAACATGTGCATCTGACGTACTCGAATACATCCTTCTGCCCGTATCTCAGCGTCAAGCACTGCATGGATGAGGCAAAAAAATGATGAGAAGAGACTGTCGCCACTGTGCCTGCGGGGCTCAGTGGCGACACTGCAAGCGCGTGATTTAACGTACGCCTTCGGCACCTACCGAGTCGCCGGTGAAGTAGGTCTCGGGCTTGCGTCCGACCACATGAAAAGTGGCCTCGCTAAGTGATTGCGATGAACTCATGGTATTGGCCTGCAAGTTGAATACATGCGCGGGCTTGAGTTCCAGCATTGGCACTGATGGCAACACGAACGGCGTAATCTGAGTGGTACGCCACAGCTTGCCTTCACTGTCATAGCCATCCATCAGCAACACCATCCAGGAGTCTTCGTCGAGGTAGTAACGACGCTTGGGCACCGCATGACGCTTGCCAGCGGCAACGGTCGCCTCCACTTCCCACACGCGGTGCAACTCCCAACGCACCTTGTCAGGATTCAAATGGTGCTTGCCGTAGGCCTGATCCAGCGAAGCGGTGACCACTTCATTGGTGTTGTAAGGTACGTACATCTCCCGCTTGCCCACCAACTTCCAGTCATAGCGGTCGACATGCCCCATCAAGCCCATGACTTCATCGAAGTAGTTCGCACCTGATGCCACGAAGTCAGGCGTGTCATACGCCACTGTCGGTGCTCGGCGCACACGCCGCTGGCCGACCAGGTACTGCCATGCCTGACGTGCCTGACTGACGTTGATGCTGTCACGAAACACCAGAGATTCCCCGGCCTTGAAGGGCGGTGCAATGGTGCTGAAACGCTGCAGGAAGTATTCGCCGCTCCATTTGTCTGCCGAACCATCTTTGTAGTAGTACGGGTATTGATTGGACTGGTCATTCATTGTCGCCATGGCCCGCGAGCCATCGGAAGTCAAAATGATGTTTTTGAAGTTGGAGACTTCAGTGGCTTCACTTTCGACGCGCAACAAGTGGTTCCAAATAGCCTCAACCCCTGATTTTGGAATCGGGAACGGCACGCCGCCATAGCAACCCTGCAAGGACATGCCATTGTCTTGAACCTTGCACTGGGTGGCATTTTTCATCGTGTTGTCATAGACATACTGCGGCGCTGCCGCCGTACGATGAGTGGGGTAAACATCCAGGCGAAAAGAATCAGGGTACTTCTTCAGCAACGCTTGAGTGCCTTCGGACAATTTATCCGCGTACGGCCCCATATTCTGTGCAGTGATCTTTGTCTGCGGCTTCTCATCCGCAAACAACTTGACGGGGATATCACCGACTTTTTCACTGGACGCCGACAATCCCTTGACCCCGCTCCAGGCCGGGATACTGCCGTCCTTATTTGCCGACATCTCTCCGCCGAGCGGTGTCAGGCTGCTTTTAAGCTTCGCAGCTTCGTCTGCGCTCACGGCAGCGTGTGCCATCTGCGTGGTTATAAAACTGGCAACCAACGCCGCCCATAAAACGGTTTTCTTATACATTGTGGTACCCCTCAGGCGGGAAAAAATTCAAACTTAAAAAGTGCGTTGAACCGACAACGAAATGAAATCACGGTCGCCGTGGAAGTTCTGGTAGGAAAGTTCGGGAACGTTGGTGTCGTACTTGATAACTGAACCGGCAGGCCCGTAGTAATGCGTGTAGTTGAGGCTGGTCTGCCAGGTTTTCATGTAATCACCTTTCAACCCAACGGTGACGTTGCCACCATGTTCTGAGGGCATTAGCACACCATTGACTGCAGAACGGCCAGAAATCCCATAGCTCACACCGATCGGAGCCTGCAGGTCCAGCCCAGGGGCAACCTGAAAGTACTCGGGCGTAAAGATGAATTGCAGCGCGCTCGCGTCACGCGTTGCCGATGGGTCCAACTGATCTCGATTTTCAGTGACGCTCAAGAGTCGGTTAAAGGCAAGTTCACCGATAACGGATGCGCCATCCCAAAACGGCGTAGCCGCCAAAACATCAATCGCTGACAAATTGGCATGCAGAGTGCGGCCCACAGGGAAGGCCGCTTTGCTGTCGCCATTTGCCCCCAGGCTAGAGGGCACGATCACCGTATTCCCGGAGGCTACCAACGGCATGTTGCTACGGAAAGAAACCTCTCCAGCGACGTTGGCTTCACCGACCAGGGTACTGAAGCTAGCGCCTATCGTACGGATATTCTCGCCGAAGACCTCCTCGTAAGAGCCGGTATCGGGGTGAACATAAAACTGAGGCATCTTGTCGTGGAACTGCGCCGCGTAAATACCGTATTCCACATCGCCTGTACTAAATTTTAGCTGGACGCCGCCCTGCCCCGAATTCTTGGCATCAATATCACGACCCCGGGAGAACGAGACCCCCGGCCCCATGATCAGCGACTCGCCGCCGTTATCAATGAAGTCGGCAAAACTGAAGTAACTGCCTGCGGCGGGCAAACGGCTTTTGCGCCATTCCAACTGGTAATAGGCGCCAATGGACACGTTTGAATTGATCTGCAATTGCCCAGAGAGCTGATCAATGGGCCGAAGAATCTCCTTGAACTGAGAGTTGGGAACTGAAAGCGCCTTGATCAAGTCGAGCGACGTTTGTGCTGCCGCAATACCGTTACTGCCGAAGAACAGGCTTTCACCGTAGAGCTGGGTAAAACGGCCCGCTTTAACGTTGAGCTGCATATCCGCTGGGGTAAAACTACCGTAAACGAACGAGTCCAACATCTCAGCGTCACGCCCCTGTAGTTTCTGGGTCGCGTGAGTGAAATGGTCATAACTGGCAGAGCGGGAATTCACCAGCGCGCCATTCAACGCGCCTGGGTTGTCGTTGGAATGGTTATAGACATCGTCATACCAGGCGGCACCGCTGAGGCGCAGACCGAAGTTACGCTTGAATCGCAGATCGAATTCAGACAACAGATCAAGGCGGTCGGAAATCAACCCACGGTCAAAGTTTAGATCACCATCGTTGGTGTTGGCCTGAACACCGGTTGAGTTATTCGCGACCTTGGAGTCTGCACCGCGAACCCGCCATGCAGCGCTGTATTTGATTGTGTTATCCAATGACATCTGAATGTCAGGATTACCGGAATCGATCTGAAATGCATAGGTTGCACTGCTCATCGACAATCCAGCGAGTACGCCAAGTGCCAGTGCTGATCGATAGCGAAAGGAAGCATTTGGTTGATAGGTATTGTTACCCATATCGTCTCCTCGATTTTTTTTGTTTTTGTAATTTCGTGCTGACGCCGCGAACATTTGCTTCGCGCTTACCGACAGCCGATGTACACGAAACTATGGGTCTTGAGGGTTACCGTCCAATACCAAAAACCTGCCAACCTGATACCTATCAGGTATCGCTATGCACGTTATGGCTAGCCGTCGTGGAGGGTCTCCCGTTCAGGTGCGGGCTGCGGTGACACACGGGCATCAGGAGGATCAATGAATCAAGCATTGACGGAGCATGCTTGATGGTTCTTCCAGCGCGTTCAACCGGCCAACGCGATGGTGGCAAAATGTATTGGTTGAATGCGTGGAACTCCAATACCATGATCGCCTCCCCTCAGTGCCTCTCGCGTACTGAGCAATCACCCGAAAGGTTTACCGCACATGGATCTACGCCATATTCGCTACTTCATCGCTGTTGCGGAGGAACTGAATATGCGCCGGGCATCCATCCGTTTACACATCTCCCAGCCTCCGTTGACTCGACAGATCCAGCAGCTTGAAGATGAGTTGGGCGTACAGTTATTCATTCGCACACCACGCGGTATGGAACTGACTCAGGCCGGTGAGTTGTTCCTCGCTGAAGCTCGCAATATTCACTCAGTGGTCGAGCAGGCAACCGAACGTACGCAAAGAGCCGGTCAGGGGAAGCTGGGCAAGCTCGATATCGGCATCTTTGGCTCGGGCATTCTTGATACCATCCCTAAGTTGCTATTGGCATTCCGCAACACCCATCCAGACGTAAAAATTGTTTTGCACAACATGAATAAGGACGAACAAATTGAAGCCTTGCGTCAACGTCGAATCGACGCGGGCTTCAACCGATTTATCACGCCGTCGTCCGACATTTCCAATGAGCTCGTTATCACGGAAAAGCTGTTACTGGCAGTCAACGAAAATCATCCTCTGGCACGCGAAACTATCGTCCCGTTTCACTGCCTGGCCAATCATCCATTGATCCTGTTTCCCACGGGCTCGCGTCCAAACTTTGTCGATAAAGTCATGAGCATGTGTGAAAAAGCGGGGTTCATCCCACAGGTTGCGCAGGAGGTGGGCGATACCGTGACCGGAGTGGCCTTGGTGGCAAGTAACTTTGGCGTCTGCTTGGTGCCGGAGTCGGCCTCAGTGCTTGCTCTGCCGGGCGTGGTTTACCGGGCCCTGAGCGAGGAGCCCGATAACGCTCAAGTCGACTTGAGTTGCATTTACCGGACCGATGACCGTTCTCCGATTCTCAGTTCATTTCTAGAAATAGTTCGGGATTTTCGCACACGAAGAACGCCTTGATCTGAGGACTCCGTCTGTGCGGGGTGAAATGGCGGAAGGCAGCGGGAGTCGAACCTGCCCGGGAACGGATGCCGTCCCCAACCGGGTTTGAAGCCCGGCCGCGCCACCGGGCGCGATTGCCTTCCTTGAAATCAGTCTCACGAACTCTGTGCGAGTGCATTATCCGGACGGATACGGCGCTGGTCGCCGAGCCGTCGGGTCAAGCCAATACGGTCGAAGAACTCGAGAATCTGGATACTGCGCTTGCGGCCGATGCCCACTGCATCGCGAAATGCGGCTGCCGGTATCACTGGATTATCCGCGGACAGTTGCAACAGCATAGCTGCCAACTGGCGTACCGTGGCGTCAGTGTAAAACAGGTCGCGTACCACTTGATGGACCTGCCCCAACCGCGCCAATTTGCGCAGCAGCAAGCGCACGGCCGCTTCATCATGATGAGTCGCATTGGCCAGATCGCGGACCCAGGGCGAGTCGAAACCCGCCTGTTCGAACAGCGGCTTCAGCTGCAGCCACAGCACCTCGTCTTCTTCGCTCAGACGCACCTGGTGTTCGGGTAAATGCAACCAAGGGCCACTGGCGGCAATGGCGCCGCCGGCCAGCAATTCGTCGAGCAGGCTGATGAAGGTCGGTCGGTCCAGCGACATGCCTGCGAATCGACGCAAACGATCACGGTCCGGTCCCAATTGGTCGGGTTCCAGTTGATGAAAGCGCGCGAGTTGCTCCAGCATCCGGGCTTTCAGGGCCTGCCAATGGGCATCGCTGAACAATCGCGGCCCTTGGCGCGTGGCAATCACGAGGATATCGGCCGGTAGCTGCCACGTGGCGCGCAGGCGATTGAACTGGCGCTCAAGGCGTTGTGGGTCGAGCCCTGCGTCGCTATTGCCGAACAGCGTCGGCAAGACCTGTTCCAGGGTGTTGGTGTCGGCCAAGGCCTGTAGCTGTGCCAGCCGGGCCGGACTGCGCCGCTGGCGTGCCGGTGCAAACGGGTCGAGCACCCGCCCCCCGCCAAGGGTGCGTTGGGCGCTCTGGTCACGCAGGACCAGGTGATCACCCTGCACCGCCTGCAGTGGCGCATTCACCAACAATTGCGCGAACATTCGGTGCCCCGGCGCCAGGCTTTCACCCTCCAGTAATGCGACCCGAGCGGTGACATCTTGAGTGCCCAGGTGTACGTGCACCGGGCTGAAATGTGTAAAGGTACGCGTCTCGCTGGCAAGCAGTTGCATGTCGATGTCCAGACGTTGGGTGGGCGCATACAGCCACTCGGCCAGCAACCAGTCGCCACGATGGATCTGCTCCAGGGCCAGGCGCTCGGCGCTCAGGTTTAACGCCAACCGTTGCCCGGCCGATCCTTCGACGGCGGCCTGGTTCTGCGCATGCAGACCGCGCACCCGCACGGGCTTGCCGGATGCGCCCAGCAGCAACGTGTCGCCCACTGTTACCTGTCCGGCCAAGGCCGTCCCGGTCACCACGATGCCGGTACCGGCAACGCTAAAGGCACGATCGATGGCCAAGCGGAAACCGCCACAGGCAATGTGTTGCTGAATTTCGCGCTGTGCATCCAGCAATGCCTGACGCAGGGTCTCGATACCCTCCCCGGTCACGCTCGACAACACGATCTGCTGCGCCCCAGCATAGGGCCCGGGCGCGAGCAACGTTTCGACCTCGACCTGAACCGCCCGCACCCGTGCCGCGTTCACCCGGTCGCACTTGCTGATCGCCACCAGCGCCCGAGGGATCCCCAGCAGCTCGATGATCGCCAAATGCTCGCGGGTCTGAGGCATCACCCCATCATCCGCAGCCACCACCAGCAACACCAAGTCAATGCCCTGAATACCGGCGAGCATGTTGTGGATGAAGCGCTCATGACCGGGCACGTCAATAAAACCGGTAAGCGCCGCTCCGGGCTCCAGCACCGCGTAAATGAAACCCAGGTCGATGGTGATGCCACGCTCGCGCTCTTCCCGGCGGCGGTCACCTGACTGACCGGTCAAGGCCTTGAGCAAGGCGGTCTTGCCGTGATCGATGTGCCCTGCAGTGCCAACGATCACCCTGCCCGGCCCTGCCCTTGCAGTTGATCAAGCTGAGCCAACCAGGCCGTCTCATCGTCAAGCTGGCGCAGATCTAACCATAGGGCGTCGTCGTCGATGCGCCCGAGCACTGGAATGGGCAAGCCCCGCAATGTCGCCTCCAGCCCCTGCAACCAACGCCCGCGCAGCCGTTTAGGCGCGTGCGGTGTCAGGCACAATGCGGCGCTGGGCAGTCGGGCCACGGGCTGGCTACCGCTGCCGATCATGCTCAGCGCTGGCAACGCCGCGACGCCCCAGTCGTCGCCCAACACGTGCGCCAGTAAAGGGCGCAAGCGTTCAGCCTGAGCGAAAATATCGGTCTGGGGACGGGTGAGCAGGCGCAAGGTAGGCAGGCGTTCAGCCAGTCGGTCGGGGTCGCGGTACAAACCCAGTACCGCTTCGAGGGCCGCCAGGGTCAGTTTGTCTACCCGCAACGCACGCTTGAGCGGGTTCTTCTTGATTCGTGCGATCAGGTCCTTGCGGCCTACGATCAAGCCGGCCTGGGGGCCTCCCAGCAACTTGTCGCCGCTGAAGGTCACTATATCGGCACCGTCGATCAGCGCCTGACGCACCGTGGGTTCCGCGGGCAGTCCCCAGCGGGTCAAGTCCAACAGACTGCCGCTGCCCAGATCTTCGAGCAATGGCAGGCCGTGACGGTGGGCGAGTTGCGCCAGTTCGGCGGTGGGCACCTGAGCGGTGAACCCCTGAATGCTGTAATTGCTGGTGTGCACGCGCATCAACAGACCACTACGAGGTCCAATGGCGGCTTCGTAGTCACGGGCATGGGTGCGGTTGGTGGTGCCCACTTCATGTAGCTTGACCCCGGCCCGGGCCATGATGTCGGGAATGCGAAATGCGCCGCCGATTTCGATCAACTCGCCACGGGAGATAATGCCTTCTTTGCGCGCGCCCAGACTGTTGAGCGCAAGCAAGACGGCGGCAGCGTTGTTGTTGACCACCGTCACCGCTTCCGCGCCGGTCAGTTCGCGAATCAGGCCTTCAATCAAGTCGTCGCGGTCACCGCGTTTGCCGGTTTGCAAGTCGAATTCCAGATTGAGCGGATAGCGCGCAGCCTGTTGCATGGCCTCAATGGCTTCCTCCGGCAACAGCGCCCGCCCGAGGTTGGTGTGCAGCACCGTACCGGTGAGATTGAACACCCGTCGCACCCGGCTGGCGTGCTGGTTTGCCAGGCGTTCGCCTACCCTCCCTGCCAATACCTGCGCCGTGAGTTCAACCGCATCAAGCTGACCCCGCTGAACCGATTCGCGCAGGTCATCAAGCAATTGTCGCAGGGTGGCGAGCAATGCATCGCGGCCATACCGTTCTGCCAGTGGCTGGCAGGCGGGGCTGCGCAGCAGACTGTCTATCGAGGGCAGGCGCAAGACGCTGGAGGCAGGATTGGAGGGCATTCAGGGCTCCGGGAATGACGCGGAAGTGGGTCCGTGTATACAGAAAGCCTGAGTGTAGCCGCTGTGCTCAACCTCCTCCCGGTGTGAGCATCAGGTTTGGCGCTTGGCGTTGGTAGCCATCCAGGTCCAGACGCATGTCCAGCGTCAGGCTGGTCAGGTCCGCCGAAAGCGCCTCGGCTTCTGCATCATTTTCCAGGTAAAGCAGTTTCAGGTAGCTGTTGCAGCCGGGACAGATTTCAGCCCGCAGGGGCGCCTGATTGGCTGCATAGCGGTCATCTTCGAAGCTGACATATTTCAGCCCCTTGCTCTGTTCGCAGTAGATGCATTTGACCCGCACCACATGCCATTCGCAGGCACATAACGAACACACCAGGTAGCGCAATCCGTTGTACTTGCCACGGTGGCGAATCACCCCCGCCATGGCTGGCGAACCGCAGGCCGGGCATTGGCCGAGACTGTCGCAGGGCTTCAGGTCCACGGTTGGCATGTGCAGCAACCAGTGACTCCAGGCGGCCTGCAAGGCTGCACCGAGAAACGGCACCAGCGCTGCGGGCACCCCCTCAAACTGACCGCTGAGCAATGCGATGGCCCACGCCCTGCGCTGCCCGGCACTGGCGTTGCGCAAGGTCGCGAGGGCATTTTGCACTGGCGGCTGGGGCGGTGCCTGATAACGCAGTAGCAAGGCGTCCAGATACGGCTGCCAACCGTCCTCGCGCACCAGACTGTCGGCGGCCAGCGGCGGCAAGCCGTGTTGCTGACATAAAAGCACGTGCTCGGGGTCTGGGATTATGGCTGACGGCGGTTGATCCATCAGGCTCTGCTGGACGCGGCAAAGAGAGGCTATCAGCATCAGATAGTCGGCCAGCGGATGCCCATGGCCCACCTGTTCCAGACGTTGGGCACGTAACGTGAACAGAGTGTGCGGTGGCAGGTACAGAAACGGCGGCGCACTGGCTGACGCTTCGATCTGTCCGGGCTCTAGTATCGTGCTCAAGAACTCATCCCTTTTTGGTTATCGGACGGTCGGGACGCTCAACACGGTTGTCATCGCGAGTTACCTCGCGGTACCAGAGCTCATGGTGTTTCTTTGCCCAGGCACTGCTGACCCAGCCATGCAGCATGGCGTTCACAGAACCCTTGATCCAGATGCCCGCATAGATATGCACGATGATGCTCAGTATCAGCACAAAGGCCGCCACCGCATGCAACAGCATCGCCAGGCGAATGGCCGTGATACTGAAGTAGTTGCTGAAATAGACGCGCCAGATCACCAGACCGCTGAACAACAGCACCCACATGCAGATCAGTAAAGTCCAGAACAGCAGTTTCTGCCCAGGGTTGTACTTACCGATTGGCGGTACGCCCTCCTCTTCGTTACGCATTACACGGTTAATCCGCTTGAGCCACAGGCGGTCGTTGGCGATAAAGAAGTTAGCCCGCCAGAAACGGATAACCAGCCCCAGAAACAGCAGGAACATCAGGACGCCCATGAAGGGGTGCAGGATGCGTGTCCAGGGTCCGCCGCCAAACACGTGGCTGAGCCAGAACAGCGCCGGGTGAAACAATGCCAATCCTGACAGGGCCGCCATGAAAAACAGAATCGCTACCAGCCAATGGTGGGTGCGTTGATTGGCGGTGTAACGCAGGATCGGTTTGTGGTTCATGGTCTGTCCTCCCCGCGAGAGCCTGGGTTATGCGGATCATAGACATGCACGGCCGGGTCGACTTCGTGCACGCTGGGGTCCTTGCCTGCCTGATGTTCGTCTTCCTCGACCCGCTGCGGACCAATGCGCACGTAATGGAAAAAGCCCGCCAGCACCGCCGCCCCCATGGCCAGCAACGCCAGGGGTTTGCTCACGCCTTTCCAGAGGTCCACGAACGGGCTGATCACCGGGTCCTTCGGCAAGCCCGCGTAGAGCGAAGGATCGTCGGCGTGGTGCAGCACGTACATCACATGGGTACCACCGACCCCGGAAGGATCGTACAGACCCGCGTGCTCGAAGCCCCGGGACTTAAGGTCCACGATGCGTTCGGCGGCGTGCTCTTTCATGTCCTCTTTGCTGCCGAACACGATTGCTCCGGTCGGGCAGGTCTTGACGCAAGCGGGCTCCAGACCTACTGCCACCCGGTCCGAGCACAGCGTGCACTTGTAGGCCTTGTGATCCTTCCGCGAGATGCGCGGGACATCGAAGGGGCAGCCGGTGATGCAATAGCCGCAGCCGATGCAATGGTCCTGATTGAAGTCGACGATGCCGTTGGCGAGTTTGACGATTGCCCCCGGACTCGGGCATGCCTTCAGGCAGCCAGGGTCAGCGCAATGCATGCAACCATCCTTGCGGATTAGCCATTCCAGGTTGCCGGCCGTGTTTTCATGCTCAGTGAAGCGCATCAGCGTCCAGGTCTCGGCGCTGAGGTCCTGGGGGTTGTCGTAAGTCCCGTGGTTGTGGCCGACCTCGTCGCGCAGTTCATTCCATTCCGAACAGGCAACCTGACACGCCTTGCAACCGATGCACTTGGTGGTGTCGATCAGCTTGGCCACTTCCTCTTGCTGACGCACCGAGGGCGGTACGGTGGTGGTGGCCGAGCGGGCGATAATGTCTTGGCTGGCCATCTAGATTTTCTCCACGTTGACCAGGAATGACTTGGATTCCGGAGTCTGGGAATTGCCGTCACCGAGGAATGGCACCAGGGTATTGGTCAGGTAGCCATGGCGGGTGAGCCCGGTAAAGCCCCAGTGCAGCGGGATGCCGATATGGTGCACCGTCTGGTTGTTGACTTGCAGCGGTCGAATCCGTTTAGTCACCACCGCCACCGCCTCGATATGCCCGCGCTTGGAGCTGACCCGTACCCGGTCGCCCGCGACGATGCCCTTTTCCTTGGCCAGGACTTCGCCAATCTCGACAAATTGCTCGGGTTGGGCAATTGCGTTGAGCCGGCAATGCTTGGTCCAAAAGTGAAAGTGCTCTGTCAGCCGGTAACTGGTAGCGGCATAGGGGAAGTCCTTGGCCGTCCCGAGCGAGTCCCAGACTGAATCGAAAATACGGGCAGCCGGATTGCTCGTGACCTTTTTGTTGTTGGGGTGCAGCGGGTTGATGCCGATAGGCGTCTCGAACGGCTCGTAATGTTCCGGGAACGGCCCTTCGGCCATTTTGTCGACGGCAAAGAAACGCGCCACCCCTTCGGGGTTCATGATGAAGGGATTCATGCCCGCTTCTGGCGCCACATCGGCCTTGTAGTCGGGAACGTCAGTGCCGGTCCAGACCTTGCCGGTCCACCACAGTAGACGCTTGTTCTCGGCCCAGGGTTTGCCCTGCGGATCGGCCGAGGCGCGGTTGTAGAGAATGCGTCGGTTCATCGGCCAGGCCCACGCCCACCCTAGGTGCTGCTTCATGCCATAAGGGTCGCTGTTGTCGCGGCGGGCCATCTGGTTGCCCTGTTCGGTCCAGCTGCCGCAGAAAATCCAGCAGCCTGATGCGGTGCTGCCGTCGTCCTTGAGCTGGGCGAAACCGGGCAGCTGCTGGCCGCTCTTGACCACCGCGCCGCTGGCATCGGTAAAGTCGGCGGTAGCGCTGCCATTGATTTCCCGGGCCAACTCCTCGGGTGATGGCTCGTCCGGAATCTTGTAGGGCCAACTGAGCTTGAGGATCGGGTCGGGAAATGCACCGCCGTGGGCCTGATAGCGCTGGCGCAGACGCAGGAACAGCTCGGTCATGATCTGCACGTCGGTGCGGGCTTCTCCAGGGCCGTCGGCGCCTTTCCAGTGCCATTGCAACCAGCGACTGCTGTTCACCAGCGAGCCGTCTTCTTCGGCGAAACAGGTGGTGGGCAGACGTATGACTTCGGTCTGGATACTGGCGGTATTGACGTCATTGTAGGGCCCGACATTGCGCCAGAACTCTGAGGTTTCGGTTGCCAGCGGGTCCATTACCACCAGCCATTTGAGCTTGGCCAACGCTGCGGTTACCCGATTTTTGTCAGGCAACGCCGCGATGGGGTTGAAGCCCTGGCACATGTAGCCGTTGACCTTGCCCTGGCCCATCATGTCGAACATTTTCAGGATGTCGTAGCTGGGGATGTCGAGTTTGGGCAGCCAATCGTAGCCCCAGTGGTTTTCCACCGTGGCGTTGGCGCCGTACCAGGATTTCATCAGGCTGACGTGGAACTTGCCGTAGTTCTGCCAGTAGGACAACTGCCCTGGACGCAACGGCTTTAGCGCACGCTTGGCAACATAGGCGTCGTAGTCCTGTTCGCCATCGCTCGGCAGTGTCAGGTAGCCGGGCAGCGAGTTTGACAAGAGTCCGAGGTCCGTCAGGCCCTGGATGTTGGAGTGCCCGCGCAAGGCATTGACCCCGCCGCCTGGCATGCCGACGTTGCCCAGCAACAGTTGCACCATGGCCGCGCTGCGGATCATTTGTGAGCCGACCGAATGCTGCGTCCAGCCCAGGGCATAGAGAATCGTCATGGTTTTGCCCGGTTGCGCGCAGGTGGCAATCTCGGTCCATATCTTGACCATGGCGTCTTGCGGCATGCCGCAGATCTGACTGGCCAGCTCCGGGGTATAGCGGCTGTAGTGGTGCTTCATCAACTGATAGACACAGCGCGGGTCTTGCAGGGTCGGATCGACTTTAGCAAAGCCATCCTCACCGAGTTCGTAACCCCAGCTTGATTTATCGGTATAGGTCCGTTTGGCCGCGTCGTAGCCGGTGAACAAGCCGTCTTCGAAGCCGAAGCCCGCCTTCACAATGAACGACACGTCCGTATAGGCCCGCACGTATTCGTGCTGGATCTGGTCTTCAGTCAGCAAGTAGTTGATCAGCCCACCCATGAACGCTATGTCGCTGCCGGTACGAATTGGCGCGTAATAGTCGGCCACTGAGGCGGTACGGGTAAACCGTGGGTCGACCACGATCAGCCGCGCCTGATTGTGCGCTTTGGCTTCAGTCACCCATTTGAAGCCACACGGGTGAGCTTCGGCAGCATTACCACCCATGACCAGGATCAAGTTCGCGTTGGCGATATCGGTCCACGTATTGGTCATGGCTCCACGGCCGTACGTCGGGGCAAGACTTGCCACCGTCGGACCGTGTCAGACACGCGCCTGGTTATCGAACCCCAGCATGCCAAGACTTCGAATGACCTTATGGGTCAGGTACCCTGCCTCGTTGGACGCCGCAGAGGCGGCGAGAAAACCCACCGACAGCCAGCGGTTAACCGTCTGGCCCTGGGCGTTCTTCTCGATGAAGTTGGCATCACGGTCCGCCTTCATCAGGTCGGCGACACGGTCGAGCGCTTCATCCCAGGACACCCGCATCCACTCATCGCTACCCGCCTTGCGCACCTGCGGGTATTGCAAACGGTCTGGACTGTGGATGAAGTCCAGCAAGCCAGCGCCTTTAGGACACAAAGTGCCGCGGTTGACCGGATGGTCAGCATCGCCTTCGATGTGGATGATGCTTTGGGCGACGTTCTTGGCCGTATCGCCCTGGCTGTACATGATCAAGCCGCAGCCCACCGAACAATAGGGGCAGGTGTTACGGGTTTCATGGGTGTGGGCCAGCTTGAAGTGACGCACGTGCTCGGCGAAGGCTGGCTCCGGGGCCATGCCTAGCGCGGCCAGGCTTGAGCCGCCAAGTCCAACAGCGGCGACCTTGAAGAACTGACGACGGTTGAGATCCATCGTGTACTCCTGATCAGGTGGAGGACACTCTGGACGTGGCCGGGGTGTCTTGGACGATCACGCTTGCGTCGACGGCGCGGCCGCCGACACTTGATACTTTAGTCAAGATTGCAAGCGCTGTAATGAAACCGGATCGCCGGTGATCGCCAACTGCCAGCCATCCCTGATCAAGGTGCTGGATATCAGAAGTTCGCGGGGGTGTTCGCGCTGATGATCTCAGCCTCGTCCTGCCCGATATTCTGGAACCGGTGAGGCAAGGTGGTGGAGAAATAGTAACCGTCACCGGCATTGAGCACGCTGACCTGGCCATCAACCGTCAACTCGACCGTGCCGCGTGTCACCAGTCCGCACTCCTCGCCTTCGGCATGCACGATGGGTTCCTCGCCAGAACTCGCGCCTGGTGCGTATTGCTCGCGCAAAAAACGCATCTGCCGACTCGCCACGGTCGCACCTATGAGCAACAGACGCAGGCCATTACGGCCCAGATCGGGTTGTTCATTGGCGCGGAAGACGTAGCGGTCCTCCCGAGGGGGTTGATCAAAGGTAAAGAAATCCGCCAGCGACATGGGTATGCCGCCGAGCAATTTCTTCAGAGAGCTGACTGAAGGGCTTACACGATTCTGCTCAATCAGGGAGACCGTGGCATTCGTGACGCCGCTACGCCTGGCCAGCTCGCGCTGAGACAGTTTGTAGCTTTCACGTACTAATTTGAGTCGTGTCCCCGTGTCCATGGCAGCCTTATGTGAAAAATACTCAAAGGGTAGAGCGTCGAGTATTAAATCACGTTTGTTCATAGAGCTCAGCCGATTGCATAAGTGGCCGACAAAAAGAACGGCGGCCTGCGTTGAACGGGCCGCCGCAATCAATGTGTGCTAGATGCCGAACCGGTCACGCATGGCGTAATACGTGGCACCCAGGGCCGTAAGTGGAACCTGGAATGCCCTGCCACCCATCATCGGCATGTGCGGGAGCGATGCAAACGCGTCGAAGCGTTCCGCGTCACCACGGATCATCTCCGAGATCAGTTTCCCGGCCAGGTGCGAGCAGGTCACGCCATGCCCGCTGTAGCCTTGCATGTAGTAGGCATTTTTTTCAACACGACCGAACTGGGGCATGCGGGACATGGTCAGCAAGAAGTTGCCTGTCCAGCGGTAATCAATTTTGACCCCTTTCAACTGCGGAAACGTCTTGAGAATTTTGGGCAGGATCAGTTGCTCAATGTCTTTTGGCTCGCGGGCACCGTAAACCACCCCACCCCCGTAAAGCAGGCGGTTGTCCGCCGTGAGCCGGAAGTAATCGAGCAGGTAGTTACAGTCTTCGACACAGTAATTATGAGTGATCAGGCTCTTGGCAACTTTCTCCGACAACGGCTCGGTCACGACGATTTGTGAACCGCACGGCATGCTCTTGCGCGTCACGCGCGGGTCCAGGTCTTCGTTCAGGTAAGCGTTGCCCGCAATCAGCAGGTACTTTGCTCTGACCTGGCCTTTGGCCGTGCTCACAACGATAGGCTCGCCGTAAGCGATGTTGATCGCGGCCGACTGCTCGAAGATTTTACCGCCCAGCCGAATGATGGCCGCCGCTTCACCCAGCGCCAGGTTCAACGGATGAACGTGCCCACCCGACATGTCCAGAAGGCCACCGACATAATTATCAGTACCGACTTCTTTAGCAATGTCGGCGGCACTGAGCATCTGCAGTTGCTGGTTTCCGTAGCGCTCCCAATGACTTTTTTGCCCTGCAAGACCTTTGAGTTGCTTCTTGTTGAGCGCAGCGAAAATGCCGCCTTGGCGGTAATCGCATTGGATGTCGTATTGCTTGATTCGCTGGCGGATGATGTCTCCCCCCTCGAAAATCATGCTTCCCAGCACTTGCGCGGTTTTATCGCCGTAACGCTGTTCGATGACATCGACGTCACGGCTGTACGAGTTGACCAGTTGACCGCCGTTGCGACCGCTCGCCCCGAAGCCCACTTTGGCGCTTTCCAGGACGGTCACGCTGTAGCCTGCTTCGGTGAGAAACAGCGCCGATGACAAGCCGGTGTATCCCGCGCCGATCACACAGACATCGCATTCGATAACCTGGTCAAGAATCGGGAAATCGCCGACGTTGTTCCGGGTCGCGGCGTAGTAGCTATTTACGTAAGGTTGCATGATTGAATTCCTCGGCGGGACACACATCTGCGCATGTGTCCGCCTTTTTCAAGAGGTTTAAAGCTTGATCCAGGTTGCCTTGAGCTCGGTGTACTTATCGAACGCATGCAATGACTTGTCTCGACCGTTGCCCGATTGCTTGAATCCGCCAAAGGGCGCGGTCATATCGCCGCCGTCGTACTGGTTGACCCAGACACTGCCGGCCCGAAGGCCTCTGGCAACGCGGTGAGCCTTGCTCAAGTCCCGCGTCCAGACGCCCGCCGCCAAGCCAAAGATGCTGTCGTTGGCGATGCTCAACGCTTCTTCGACCTCGTCGAAGGTGATGACCGATAGCACCGGACCGAAGATCTCTTCCTGGGCAATGGTCATCGCATTGGTCACACCCTCGAAGATCGTCGGTTCGATATACAGGCCGCCGGTGTCCTCAAGAATTCTATTGCCGCCCGCGAGTAACCGGGCGCCTTCCTTCTTGCCGACTTCGATGTACCTGAGTACGGACTCAAGCTGACGCTCATCGACCACTGCGCCTACGGTCGTCGCTGGGTCCAGAGCATGCCCTGGCATCCAGGCTTTTAGTGCGTCGACCACCATGGGAACGAACTGATCCTTGATCGACCGCTCAACCAGCAACCGTGAACCCGCCGTACAGACTTCGCCCTGGTTGAAGGCAATAGCACTGGCCGCCGCCTGCGCTGCAGCGTGCAAATCGGGAGCATCGGCAAAGACGATGTTAGGGCTTTTGCCACCCGCCTCGAGCCACACCCGTTTCAGGTTGCTTTGCCCGGCATAGATCAGCAGCTGCTTGGCGACAGCGGTGGAGCCGGTAAACGCCAGTACATCAACATCCGCATGCAACGCCAGCGCCTTGCCGACCGTATGACCGAACCCCGGCAATACGTTGAAGACACCCTTGGGTATCCCCGCTTCCAGCGCCAACTGGGCAATCCTGATCGCCGACAGTGGCGACTTCTCAGACGGTTTGAGAATAAAGGAGTTACCTGCAGCCAGCGCCGGCGCAAACTTCCAGCTGGCCATGATCAACGGAAAGTTCCATGGCACGATGGCCGCGACGACTCCCGTCGGCTCACGGGTGATCAGCCCAAGTTGGTCCGCCGAGGTAGGTGCGACCTCGTCGTAAATCTTGTCGATTGCCTCTGCGTTCCATCGGATCGCGTTAGCAGTCGCGGGCACATCGATCGCCAGGGCGTCGCTGATGGGTTTACCCATATCAAGGGTTTCCAGCAGCGCCAGTTCCTCTCGATGGGCGAGGATCAGGTCGGCGAAACGGATAAGAATCCGCTTGCGCTCTACCGGCGCGAGCCGTGACCACACGCCCGATTCGAACGCCCGACGAGCGGCCTGTACCGCGATGTCGGCATCGGCCACGTCGGTGCTGGCGACGTTCGCCAGAAAGCGCCCGTCGACCGGGCTGTTACTGGCGAACGTTTGGCCGCTGGCGGCCCAGCAGTATTGGCCGTCAATGAATGCCCGACCTTCAAGGGTGAGTGACTGGAAGTACTGCTCCCAGTCGCTACGATTTTTGACCATATTTAAAACTCAACGCAGAGAATGTTGGCGAGCGTCAGACCGTGTGCAAGTACCAGTTGTACTCAAGGTCTGAAATGGAGTTCTCAAACTCGGCAAGCTCGCTCTCCTTGCACGCAACAAAAACGTCGATGTACTTGGGGTCGATGTAGCGCGCCAAAATCTCGCTGTCATCCAGCTCGCGCAACGCATCGCGCAGGTTGTTGGGCAGGCTTTGCTCGTTCTGTTCGTAGGAGTTGCCTGCAACAGGCTCCCCCGGCTCGATCTTGTTGGTCAGGCCGTGATGCACACCGGCGAGGACCGCCGCCATCAACAGATACGGGTTGGCGTCCGCGCCCGCCACCCGGTGTTCGATACGCACCGCATCCGGGGACCCGGTCGGTACTCGAATCGCCACCGTCCGGTTATCGATCCCCCAGCTAGGAGAGTTCGGTACATAGAACTGCGCGCCGAAGCGACGGTACGAGTTTACGTTCGGGCAGAGGAAAGCCATCGAGGCCGGTAAGGTTTCCAGCACACCACCAATGGCATGGCGCAGGATCTCGCTTTTTTCCGGGTCGTCGCAGGTAAAAATGTTTTTGCCGTCTTTGTCCAAAATAGAAATATGCACGTGCAGCCCGTTACCCGCTTGTCCGGGATACGGTTTGGCCATGAAGGTGGTGTCCATTTCATGGTCATAAGCGATGTTCTTGATCAGGCGCTTGAGCAAGACCGCGTAATCGCACGCCTTGATCGGATCAGCGACGTGATGCAGGTTCACCTCGAATTGCGCGGGCGCACTTTCCTTGACGATGGCATCCGCGGGGATACCTTGCTCCTTGGCACCTTCAAGAATGTCTTGCAGGCAATCGACGTATTCGTCCAGATCATCGATCAGGTACACCTGAGTCGAATGCGGACGTTTGCCGGAGATTGGCGAGCGTGGAGACTGCGGACGACCGTTCACGTTCTCCTGGTCAATCAGGTAGAACTCCAGCTCGAAGGCGGCGCAGATGGTCAGCCCCATCTCATCGAATTTGCTGACGACCTGACGCAATACTTCGCGAGGGTCGGCGAAAAACGGCTGCCCTTCGAGTTCGTGCATGGTCATGAGCAGTTGAGCAGTCGGACGTTTTTGCCAAGGTTCGTCGCAGAGGGTGTCAGGGATCGGATAACAGATTCGGTCGGAATCACCGATATCCAGACCCAAGCCTGTGCTTTCCACTGTAGAGCCGTTGATGTCCAGGGCAAACAGGGAGGCAGGCAGGTTGATACCTTTCTCGTAGACCTTGTGGAGACTGGTGCGCTCGATGCGTTTACCACGCACCACGCCGTTCATGTCCGCAATCAGCAGGTCAACGTACAAAACCTCAGGATGTTTCTTAAGGAATGCGTTCGCTTCATTGAGCTGAACGGCACGCAGGGGTACCGACATGTTGGAAGACCTTTATTGTTAATAATAATATTCACCGCCCTTTCACACCCCCAGTCAATCCGAAAGGATTTAGGAAGTCAACGGGTATTATTTGCGCAATATCGAACAGTAAGGATCTTTTGTGCGAAATCTTTTACAGAACGGTTGTTAATTAAAATCAACATGGCTAAGCTCCGGAAAAGCTCGTTCAAGTGCATTTTTCGAGGTGATAAAAATGGCAATCAAGCCATTGGTTGGTGTGACTGCGTGCGTCAAAGACATTGGGTTGCATACCTACCATGTGAGCGGGGACAAGTACTTGCGTGCTGTGTGCGTCGCCGCGCAAGGGATTCCCGTCGTTATTCCGTCCCTGGCGGAACTGACTGATATAGACGGGTTGCTGGAACATTTGGACGGCCTGTTGTTTACCGGTTCGCCCTCAAATGTTGAGCCGTTCCACTATCAGGGCGCGGCAAGCGAAGCGGGCACCGCCCACGACCCCCAGCGTGATAGCACCACCCTTCCCCTGTTACGCGCAGCGGTGGCTGCTGGCGTTCCAGTGCTCGGCATTTGTCGGGGTTTCCAGGAAATGAACGTGGCGTTCGGCGGCAGCCTTCACCAGAAAGTGCATGAGACCGGCACGTTCATGGATCATCGCGAAGCCGACGATTCAAGCCTGGAAATCCAATATGGTGCCGCCCATACCGTGCATGTGCAGCCTGGCGGCGTATTCGAAGCACTCGATCTGCCTCCTGTTATCCAGGTCAATTCAATTCATTCCCAAGGCATTGAACGGCTGGCACCCGGCTTACGGGTCGAAGCCACCGCCAGCGATGGACTGATCGAGGCGATCTCAATCGAGGGCAGCAAGACCTTTGCCGTCGGCGTGCAATGGCACCCTGAATGGCAGGTGCTATCGAACCCTCCTTACTTGAGTATTTTCCAGGCGTTTGGCGACGCGTGTCGGCAGCGTGCTGCGCGTCGAAGCGTGCGCTGACGGCTCGATTTCAAGCGCACACGACAATATCCAATGATCCAGACGTCACTGTGAAGTGGACTGTGCATCTGCACGTCCCTCACAGCGGCCACCCCGGTATTAACGACAAAACAAGATGCAGCATTGGGCGGCAGGGACAGCTGCGCCGGATAAACCCGCCTCAAGCGGGTTTGTCATCAACCCATTAAGTCCGGCCGTATTGGCCAGGCTACTAACACCTGTTGGGAGTTTCACATGGCTAACGCCTCCAGCATTTACAGGAAGGCTCTTGAAGGCAATCCGCGCCCTAAAAAGGTGCTGGTTAAAATTGATCGCGTAACCAAGAAGTTTGACGAAACGATTGCGGTGGACGATGTGTCCCTGGAAATCCATCAGGGTGAAATTTTCGCCTTGCTAGGCGGTTCAGGCTCAGGCAAATCAACGCTCTTGCGCATGCTGGCAGGCTTTGAGCGACCGACTGAAGGGCGAATCCACCTTGATGGTGTGGACATCACTGACATGCCGCCCTACGAGCGGCCAATCAACATGATGTTTCAGTCTTACGCGCTGTTCCCGCACATGACGGTGGCGCAGAACATTGCCTTTGGGCTTAAGCAGGACCGACTTCCCGCAGTTGAAATCGAAGCCCGCGTAGAAGAAATGCTCAAACTGGTTCATATGAGCCAATACGCCAAACGCAAGCCCCACCAGCTCTCGGGGGGACAACGTCAGCGTGTTGCCTTGGCTCGCTCACTGGCTAAAAGGCCCAAACTGCTGTTGCTCGACGAGCCAATGGGCGCGTTGGACAAGAAGCTGCGCTCGCACATGCAACTGGAGCTGGTTGAAATCATTGAGCGGGTCGGCGTGACCTGCATCATGGTGACCCACGATCAGGAAGAGGCCATGACCATGGCCCAACGTATCTCCATCATGCACCTGGGCTGGATCGCTCAGACCGGTAGCCCGATCGACATCTACGAAGCACCCGCCAGCCGCCTGGTGTGCGAATTCATTGGCAACGTGAATGCGTTCGACGGCGTCGTAATTGAAGACCAGGAAGGCTACGCGGTCATCCAGTGCCCGGATCTTGCGCAGAACATATACGTCGGCCATGGGATCAGTACATCGGTCGAAGACAAGACCATCACCTATGCCCTTCGCCCGGAGAAGCTCCTGGTGACGACGATAAAACCCGACGCCCGGTATAACTGGTCCGAAGGCAAGGTTCACGACATCGCCTATTTGGGCGGGCACTCGGTGTTTTACGTAGAACTGCCCAGTGGCAAGATCGTTCAGGCATTCATGGCCAATGCTGAACGCAGAGGCGCGCGTCCGACCTGGGATGATTCGGTCTATGTCTGGTGGGAGGATGACAGCGGCGTGGTATTGCGCTCATGAGCACTATCAAGCGGCTAATACCCAGCGGACGCCAAATGGTTATCGGCGTCCCCTTCATATGGCTATGCCTGTTTTTTGCGCTGCCGTTCTTCATCGTGATGAAGATCAGCTTTTCCGAAGCAGCGTTGGCCATTCCACCCTACACAGATATTTACACCTTCGCCGAGCAGAAGTTTCAACTGCTCCTGAACATGGGCAACTATGCCCTGTTGACCAATGATGAGTTGTACCTCTCGGCGTACCTGGGCTCATTGAAAGTGGCCTTTTTCAGTACGCTGATGTGCCTGTTGATCGGCTTCCCAATGGCCTATGCCATCTCCAAAGCCCGAAAGGAAGCACAGACCGTATTGTTGCTGCTGATCATGATGCCTACCTGGACGGCGATCCTGATCAGGGTTTACGCCTGGATGGGCATCCTGAGCAATAACGGTCTGTTGAATGCGTTTTTGCTTTGGACCGGTCTGATTCAAGAGCCGATAGAAATATTGAACACCAATATCGCTGTGTACATAGGCGTGGTGTACGCCTACCTGCCCTTCATGGTCCTGCCGCTGTTTGCCAACCTGGTCAAGCATGACCAGAGCCTGCTCGAAGCCGCCTCGGACCTGGGCTCAAGCACGCTCAACAGCTTCTGGAAAATCACCCTGCCCTTGGCCAGGAACGGCATCATCGCCGGCTGTATGTTGGTGTTCATTCCTGTGGTCGGTGAGTTCGTCATTCCCGAACTACTGGGCGGGCCGGAAACCCTGATGATCGGCCGTGTGTTGTGGCAGGAGTTTTTCAACAACCGTGACTGGCCTGTCGCCTCTGCACTCGCAGTGATCATGCTCGCCATCCTGATCGTGCCCATCGTGCTCTTCAACCGTAGCCAAGCCAAAGAGATGGAGGGACGGGCATGAACCGTTTCGGATTTTCAAGACTGATGCTGGTGCTTGGCCTGATGTTCATTTATCTGCCAATGCTGATTCTGGTGATCTTCTCGTTCAACGCCTCCAAGCTCGTCACTGTCTGGGGTGGATGGTCCATTCATTGGTACGCGGGCCTGCTCGACAACAAGCAATTGATGGGGTCCGTCGCCCGGTCCCTTGAAATTGCCTGCTACACCGCAGTCGCCGCCGTGATCCTCGGAACCCTGGCCGCCTTTGTCCTGACGCGAGTGACTCGCTTCAAGGGCCGCACGCTGTTTGGTGGTCTGGTAACGGCGCCACTGGTCATGCCGGAGGTGATCACCGGCCTGTCGTTGCTGCTGCTGTTCATCGCGATGGCCCAGATACTGGGGTGGCCGCAGGAGCGCGGCCTGATGACAATCTGGATCGCCCACACCACCTTCTGCTCCGCTTATGTAGCGGTGGTGGTTTCGTCACGTCTGCGTGAGTTGGACCTGTCGATCGAGGAAGCGGCCATGGACCTGGGCGCGCGTCCCTGGAAGGTGTTTGCGCTGATCACCATCCCCATGATCGCGCCGTCACTGGCAGCAGGCGGCATGATGTCCTTCGCCTTATCGCTGGACGACCTGGTACTCGCCAGTTTCGTTTCCGGCCCAGGCTCGACAACGTTGCCAATGGAGGTTTTCTCTGCGGTACGCCTTGGGGTCAAGCCCGAGATCAACGCCATTGCGAGTCTGATTCTGCTGACGGTCTCTTTCGCCACGTTCCTGGTCTGGTATTTCGGTCGCAGGGCCGAAGCCAACCGCAAAGTCGCGATTCAGGAAGCCATGGAGCAGACCGCGAGCGAATCGTGGAAACAACCGGAACAGAAAATGGCAGAAGCGGTTGCCTAGGCAGCCGCAGTTCTATGAACCGCCGCTGGACACGCGTAAAACCCGGTAAGTAAATAGAACGCCACCTTGAATACAACCATAGGCGCCTTCGGGTGCCTTTTTTTTGAGGTGGATGTCGACCTGAGGAGTAAAACAACAGAGGGGCGATGATTCAAGCCAGATTAAAACGCCAGCTTGTAACCAATGAAAACCAGCATTATTGCCAGGCAAGGACGCAGTGCCTCGTCAGACACTCGACCCGTTAAATGGCTCCCCATGTAAATCCCTGGAAGTGAACCTATCAACAGGAAACCTAATACGTGCCAATCCATATTACCCATACTCGCATGCCCCAAACCCGCAACCAGCGTCAGCGGGACCGCGTGTGCGATTTCGGTACCGACTAAGCGCTTGGTGGCCAGAAAAGGGTACAGGATAAAGAGTGCTACGGTGCCTAATGCGCCAGCGCCAATGGAGGTCAATGCCACCATGGTGCCCAGTATCAACCCCGTGAGTACCGTCAGCAGATTCAAGCGCGAGCCGCTGAGGTTATAGCTGCCGCCAGCACGTTTGCGGGCAAATTCAAGCAGCCTTTTCTTGAAGAAAACGGCGAGTGCTGTCACCAGCAAAACAAAGCCCAATGTTTGCTTAATCACCGCATTCATTGCTTCAGGGGCATGCAGACTGCTCAAAAACCACAGCGTCAGCGCCACCGCCGGCACACTACCAAGTGTCAGCCAGCCGGTGATGGCCCAGTCAATATTTTTGTTCTTTCGGTGAACCAGTACGCCGCCCGACTTCGTGATGGCCGCATACAGTAAGTCCGTGCCTACTGCGGTGGCCGGGTTAATTCCAAACCAAAGTAAAATCGGCGTCATTAAAGAGCCGCCACCCACGCCTGTCATCCCTACAACAAACCCGACAACCAAGCCTGCAACGACCAATCCAGCACTGCCAAAATCCATTACCACATCCCACAAATCAAGCGCGACTGCATGAAAAATATGGCCCGCAGCATAGCGACCTTTCTTAATAACCAGTTATATCGATATGGTCTATCTTTATGCTTTTCTCTACTGAATGGACTACACCTACACGTCCTTGCGCCAGGCCATGATTCGTTCAAGACTCATGGCCGCCAGATCGTCCCGCGCCCTCTAGCGCAGTAGATGCACGACCATACCAATAAGCGCACAGGCCATCAGTACCTGAATGACCCCGCGTTTGAAGCGAAACAAGGCAATAGCCGCTGCAATCGCGATCAGCGCAGAGGGCCAATCGAGATTGCCATTGAACCCTTTGGGCCAAAGCACGTGGTAACCGAAGAAACATGCCAGATTGAGAATCACACCAACCACCGCTGCTGTAATCCCGGTGAGCGGCGCGGTGAACTTGAGTTCGTTGTGAGTCGACTCCACTAGCGGGCCGCCAGCGAGGATGAACAGAAACGAAGGCAGGAAGGTAAACCACGTCACCAGTGTGGCCGCGACGGCGCCCGCAAGAAACACATGATCGGCACCGAAAACCTGCAGGACATAAGCACCGATGAAACCGACAAAGGCCACCACCATGATCAGCGGCCCAGGCGTGGTTTCCCCCAGCGCCAGACCATCGATCATCTGTGTCGGGGTCAGCCACCCAAAGTGACCGACCGCACCCTGGTAGACATAGGGAAGCACTGCATAGGCGCCGCCAAACGTCAGCAACGCGGCCTTGGTAAAGAACCAACCCATCTGGGTCAAGGTGCCTTCCCAGCCAAAGAGCACAGTCAATACCCCCATCGGCAACGACCACAGTACAGCCCCTACGAGCATCAGCATTGCCAGTTTAGACCAGCGAAATCGGGCATGGTCAGGGGATGGGGTGTAGTCATCAATCAATGCCGGGCCGAAGGACTTTTGAGCTGCGCTATGGCCTCCGGTCCTGAAGGTCTCGGGAGCCAGGCGTCCACCGATATAGCCGAGCAACGCAGCACCCAGCACGATCAACGGGAACGGGACATTGAACGCAAATATGGCGATGAATGAAGCTGCCGCTATGGCCCACAGCCAATTGTTGTTTAGCGCTCGCGAGCCGATTCGATGAGCAGCCTGTACCACGATGGCCGTCACGGCGGGCTTGATGCCATAGAAAAGCCCAGCCACCACGGATACTTCGCCAAAGGCGATATACAGCCAGGATAATGCGATCAGGATGAACAGCGAGGGCAACACAAACAGCACACCTGCGATCACGCCTCCCCAGGTTCGATGCATCAGCCAACCAATGTAGATCGCCAACTGCTGCGCCTCGGGTCCTGGAAGCAACATGCAGTAGTTAAGGGCATGTAGAAATCGCCTTTCTGAAATCCAGCGCCGACGCTCTACCAGCTCCTGGTGCATGATCGATATCTGCCCCGCAGGCCCACCGAAGCTGATGAAACCTAATTTCAACCAGAACCAGAACGCCTCACGGAAACTGATGGCGTCAGGCCGTGGCAGCTCCTGTTCAACGGCTGAGGGGGTGACGTCACTCATGGGGATGTTCCTTTTTCACACGCTCGGCGAGCGTGAGCAATAGCCTTCAGGGGAAACGGATTCGCGTAAGGCCGCCAGTATACGTTCGATGCCAGCAGGTTCTACCGGTTGAATGGCCCTCTCATTGGCGAGCCTGCTTATTGACTGAACCCGACCAAACAATTTGACATTTATCAAGAAAATCCATGTCTCATGACCTATGTTTTAGCCATTCGAGCAAACGGGGACAGTCTCAACTAGCCTCTCTTTATTGCAAGAAAAAAGACCTCGGGACAAGCATAAAATCCCGGGTTCTATAGCTACAACTCGCGCTTAATAGCGCCCTTGAAGAGCGATGACTCATGAGCCTATTCCGCACATTGACCGTTGGTGTTGCCATGAGCTGCTGGTTAGTGGCTGGCTGCACCTCCAAGATTACAGAAAAGGAACAATATTCCGGTTTTATTTCGAATTACGACGGGTTGCAGGAAACAACCTTGCCCAGCGGTCAAACGGTGTTGCGTTGGGTAGCGCCCAGTTTTAAACCTTCGGCTTACTCTGTTGTTGTTTTTCGCCAACTCGAATTGTACCCAGCTCCCAAACCGAATGAACGCGTGAGCATGCAGACGTTGCAGTCATTGCAGTCGTTCGCCAGCTCTAGCGTAAAAACCGCTTTGGCTCAAAAGTACCGCGTCGTCACGACCCTGAAAGAAGCGCCTGCAGGTTCTCGCGCAATGATCTTGCGCTCGGCCATCACCGGAGTAACAGCGTCCAACGAAGGCATGCATTGGTACGAAGTGGTACCTGTGGCTGCTGTGGTAGGCGGTGTCACCGCAGCCTCTGGGAGTCGTGATCAAGATACGGAACTGTACGTCGAGTCCGAGCTTATCGATGCAACGACAGGTGCTCCCTTGGTGAAGGCGGTGCGAAAGGTGTTTGGTAAAACCCTCGAAAATAATCGCCAGGCTGTGAGTGCAGATGACTTCAAAGCCGCGATCAAGATTGTCACTGATGATATGAAGGCCTTTATCAAGTGATCGTCGTAATGGCTATCCTTTATGACCTGTAACTTCTGAAGTGAGTGGTCAGCACAACGGATACCGTGCCCGTTCTACAGACAACGGGCACGCATAAAGAATGACGGCGGTTGAGTATCGGCATTCAAGCTCAGGGACTGACAACGCAATCAACCCATGGGGTTGCTCATGAGTATTCGCTCAGCCAGACATTCGCGCCGGACACTAGCGGCTTTAACCATGGCCTTGGTGGCCGGTGTTCTCAGTCTGCTCTTCGGCTGTGGTAAAGAACCTGTTTCATCCTCTCGCCCCCCCACGGATGTAACCGTCATGACGGTTACTGCTCGCGACACGCCCGTGGTATTCGAATTCGTTGCTCAAACACAGAGTTCTCGCGAAGTCGAAATTCGTGCGCGAGTCGCCGGCTTTCTGGAAAAAAGGCTGTATACCGAAGGTCAGCTGGTAAAGGCCGGGCAAGTGTTGTTCCAGATGGACCGTCGGCCTTTCGAAGCAGCATTGCTGTCGGCCCAGGGACAATTGGCTCAGCAGCAAGCGCGTTGGGAAGTCGCCAAAGCCACGTTGGCGCGTGTCCGTCCACTGGCACAACAAAATGCAGTCAGCAAGATGGACCTGGACAATGCCGTCGGCAACGAGCGACAGACCCAGGCCGCCGTACTTGCCGCGCAAGGGCAGGTGCGCACCGAGCAACTGAATCTGGGTTACACCACAATTGCGTCGCCCCTTACCGGCCTGTCGAGCTTTGCCAAGAAACAGGAGGGCAGTTATGTGACGCCTGGGGAATCAGGGCTCTTGACCTCGGTATCACAGATGGACCCGATCTATGTCAATTTCAGCCTTTCGGAAAACGAAACGCTGAAACACCGTAGCGAAATTGCCGCGGGTCAGCTCAAGTTCCCACCCAACAGTAACTTTGAAGTCGAAGTGGTACTGGCGGACGGTTCGATCGTGCCCGATAGAGGTCGCCTTGACTTTGCTGCCCCCTCCTTCAGCCCGGAAACCGGTACATTTTTAGTCCGTGCGGTGGTGGCTAATCCAAAAGGCATGCTGCGCCCCGGCCAGTTCGTTCGCGCGCTGGCGATAGGCGCGTCTCGACCAAACGCCATTCTGGTCCCGCAGCGTGCAGTTCTGGAAGGCGCACGAAGTCACTACGTGTGGGTCCTCAATGGAGAAGGAAAGCCCGAGCAGCGCATTGTCGAAGTCGGCGACTGGCATGATGCCGACTGGTTTATTACCCAAGGCTTGCGGGTGGGCGAACGAATCGTGGTCGACGGCGCGCTCCGGGTAGCCCCTGGCGCGCCGTTGAATATCGTCGACAACACTAATACGGCACCACCCAACACCGCCGTGGCGGCCGAGCGTCCCAAGGCTGCATCTTTACCGGTTCAAAAAGACCCGCAGAAAGCTGACCTGCCAGGCAATGAAAGTCGGCGGCAACCATGAGCATTTCTCATTACTGCATCGACCGGCCGATCTTCGCTTCGGTGATTTCCATCGTCATCACCCTGGCGGGGGCTGTCGCGATGTTGAACCTGCCGGTGGCCCAGTATCCGGAGATCACGCCACCACAGATCACCGTGTCGGCTACTTACCCGGGAGCTGATGCTCTGGTCGTTGCCAACAATGTGGCTGCGCCCATCGAGCAGCAGGTGAACGGCGCCGACAACATGATCTACATGAACTCGTCGAGTTCTGCGACGGGCAACATGACCCTGAACGTGTTCTTCGAAATCGGTACTGATCCTTCCCTGGCACAGGTCGACGTGCAAAACAGGGTCAACCTCGCCCTCCCCCAACTGCCCTCTGCGGTCCAGTCGCAGGGCATACAGGTTCAGAAAAAATCATCGGCCTTCATGATGGTCATCGCGGTGTATTCCCCCGATAACCGCTACGACGCCACCTACATAGCCAACTACGCCAACCTCTATGTGCTGGATGCGATCAAGCGCATTCCCGGCGCCAACCAGGCCAGTATTTTCGGGACACCCGACTATGCCATGCGGATCTGGCTGAAACCCGACCGGATGGCCCAGCTGGGGATCACGGCTGCCGATGTACAGAAAGCGGTGGCCAACCAGAACCAACAGTTCGCGGTTGGCCGCATAGGCCAATCCCCCACGGGCAAATCGGTGGAGCAGTCCTTTGCAGTCACGACCAAGGGCAGACTGACCGAACCCGCGGAGTTCGAGAACATCATCCTGCGGGCCAGTGGCGAAGGCGCCGCGATTGTTCACCTCAAGGACATCGGGCGGGCTGAGCTTGGACAAAAAGATTACTCATTGCGCAGCACGTACCAGGGAAGGCCCGCGACTTTGATGGCTGTTTATCAGCAGCCCGGCGCCAATGCGCTGGATGTCTCCAATGCGGTCACGGCGACCTTGGCGCAGATGAAGAAAACCTTTCCGGAGGGCATCGAATACAAGGTTGTGATGGACACAACCGCCTTCACCCGAGCCTCCATTACGGAGGTGGTGCGCACCTTCTTCGAGGCGCTGGTACTGGTCGTGATTGTGGTTTACGCCTTCCTGCAAAGTCTGCGCGCCACCCTGATCCCGGTGCTGGCTGTGCCTGTTTCCATCGTGGGTACATTCATCGGCATGACCGCGCTGGGCTTCTCGGTCAACATGCTGACCCTGTTCGGCATGGTCCTGGCTATCGGTATCGTGGTGGACGATGCGATCGTGGTGATCGAAAACGTCGAGCGCAACATGCACGTCCACAAAATGAACCCCAAAGATGCCGCCAAGCGAGCCATGGACGAGGTGGCCGGACCCGTGGTGGCAATTGTGTTGGTGCTGTGTGCGGTGTTCGTTCCCGTAGCGTTCATGGGCGGCATCACGGGCCAACTCTACAAACAGTTTGCAATCACGATTGCTATCTCCGTCGTGATCTCCGGTCTGGTGGCCCTCACCTTGTCACCCGCCCTGGCGGCCCTCCTGCTCAAACCCCACGTGGGAGAAAAGCGCGGATTCTTCCGTTGGTTCGATCGTAGCTTCGAGCGAGTGACCGAAGGTTACTCCCGCGCAGTCGCCTTCATGATCAAGCGCTTCATACTCGCGCTACTGCTCTTTGCCGGCATGATTGTACTGATCGTATTGATCATGCAAAGGGTACCAGGCGCCTTCCTGCCCCCGGAAGATCAAGGTTACTTGCTCGGCGCGGTGATCATGCCTGACGCTGCCAGCCTGGATCGCACGGGTGAGGTCGGTAAGGTTGCCAGTGACTACTTCATGAACAACGAGGCTGTCGAGGGCGTGGCCATCGTAAACGGCTACAGCTTGCTGGACAGTCAGAACAAGAACAATGCGGGCGTTTTCTTCGTCGGCTTCAAGGATTTTGAAGAACGTTACAAGAATTCAAAAACCATCGAAGCCCAGAGCGCCCCTGCCGTGATCAAGGCTGCGACCAAAGCATTCTCCCAAGTGCAGGAAGGCATCATCCTGCCAGTCAATCCGCCCTCCATTCCTGGTCTGGGGACTACCGGCGGTATGGAACTGTGGATTCAAAGCAAGGGGGACGCCACCATCAGCCAATTGGCCGAGGTAGTGAGTAGCTTCAAAGCCAAGGCTGAACAGCGCCCGGAAATCGGCAGCATGACCAGCACGTTCAATGCGTTTTCTCGGCAGTTGCTCGCTGACGTTGACCGCGAAAAGGCCGAGACGTTGGGCGTGCCGGTGGAAGATGTGTACAGCACCATGCAAACCATGTTCGGCTCGCTGTACGTTTCCCAGTTCAACAAGTTCAGTCGTCTGTGGCAGGTGATTCTCCAGGCCGAGCCCACTTACCGCCTCAGGGTCGAGGACTTGCAGCAGATCTATGTGCGTAGCACCAACGGTCAGATGGTTCCCCTCAAGGCCCTGCTGACCACCCGCTACGTGACGGGCCCCGACCTGCTGACGCGCTTCAACAACTTTCCGGCGGTCAAGATGACGGCCAATGCCGCACCGGGATTCAGCTCCGGCCAGGCACTCAAAGCGCTTGAGGAAGTCGCCGCGCAAAGCATGACCGGGGACTATGGCGTGGCCTGGAGCGGCGAGGCTTTCGAGGAGAAAAAGAGCGGAGGTACGTCTTCCAAGGTTTTCGCCTTCGGTCTGATTATGGTGTTCCTGATTCTCGCGGCCCAGTATGAAAAATGGTCGCTGCCTGTGGGTGTACTGCTGGCGGTCCCGTTCGCATTGTTCGGTGCTTTGCTGGCGGTCCTGATGCGTGGTTTGGCGAACGACGTCTACTTCCAGATCGGCCTGACCATGCTTGTCGCGCTGGCGGCCAAGAATGCCATTTTGATCTTCGAGTTTGCCGTACTGAACCGTGAGTCCGGCATGTCCGTCTTCGACGCCGCGATGACCGCCGCCAAGGAGCGTCTGCGGCCCATCGTGATGACCTCTTTGGCGTTCATCCTCGGCTGCGTACCGCTGGCGATTGCCGTCGGCGCCTCCGAGAACAGTCGCCACTCCATTGGTACCGGTGTGATCGGCGGGATGCTCGCGGCGACGGTGATCGCAGTTTTTTTCATCCCGCTTTTCTATTACCTGGTGGAGCGTATTTCCGAGAAAAGCGGAAAATCCAAAGAGGCTGCGCAGCCTGATGACGGGGCACCTGTGGGCGGCGGCCCCGTTCATGCCCCGCAACAACGACATGAGGGGGATTAAGGTGCTCAGACCCCCGCTATTTCTGCTGCTCGGCCTCGCCCTCGGTAGCTGCACCGTGGGCCCCGACTATGAGCGCCCCAAGGTCGAGATACCCGCGACTTTCAGGTACGCGGACCAAGAGGCCAGACAGGTATCCAACACACTGTGGTGGGAACAGTTTCAGGATTCGGTGCTAAACGACTTGATTCGCACGGCGCTTAACGAAAACAAGGATGTCAAGATCGCCGCCGCACGGGTCGAGGAGTATCAGGGGCGCTACGGCGAAACGCATTCACGTCGGTTTCCTCAGATAGGGAGCGGGCTCCAGGGACAGCGGGCCAAGGCCCCGTTGAACAGTGGACCGGTACCTCTGACATCCGGTACCAACCCCATCTATGAGAACTATCAGGCCGTTCTTGGGGTGAGCTGGGAGCTTGATATATGGGGACGTCTACGTCGCCTCGACGAAGCTGCCCGCGCCGAGCTTCTGGCAACGGAAGAAGGCCGGCGCGCAGTCATCTTGAGCTTGGTATCGGCAGTGGCCACAAGCTACGTGAACTTGCGGGATCTGGACCGGGAGCTGGAGATTGCCCGGGCAACTGTCAAACTGCGCAGCGATTCCTACGAAATATTCAAGCTACGCTACACCGCCAGTGTCGTTTCCGAAATGGAGCTGGCACAGAGTCAATCCGAATACGAACGTGCTCTGTCTACCGTACCGAGACTCGAATCGCTGGCTGCTCAACAGGAAAATGCGCTGGCCGTACTCCTGGGACGTAATCCGGGGCCGCTGGTGCGCGGGCGTGCGTTAGGGCAATTAACCCTGCCGTCGGTCCCCAGCGGATTACCCTCAGCCGTACTGGAACAGCGGCCGGACCTGCGCCAGGCCGAATTGAACCTGATTGCAGCGAATGCGCGTATCGGTGCAGCCAAAGCCCTCTACTTTCCGACGATTTCCCTCACGGGGCTGGTGGGTTCAGTCAGCAATCAACTCTCCGACCTGTTTACCGGGCCAGCTGAAACCTGGTCTTACGCTGCAGCGGCCTCCCTTCCGATCTTTACCGCTGGGGGCATCGCCGGGCAGGTGCAACAAGCAAGAGCCATCCAGCAACAATATCTGCTGACCTACCAGCAGGCGATTCAGTCGGCGTTCAAGGATGTTGAAAATGCCTTGATCGCCTCGCAAAAGTCTCGTGAGCAGTTGGCCACACAGGCACGCCAGATAGACGCGCTGCGTACCTATGCAAGGCTGGCGAATCTGCGCTACGACAATGGCTACACCAGTTATATCGAGGTACTGGATGCCGAGCGCACCTTGTTCGATGTCGAATTAAGCTACGCCAATACTCAGGGCGCGGTACTCACCGCAATGATCGATCTGTACAAGGCCACCGGAGGCGGCTGGGTGGATGAGGCGGATAAGCTGACCAGGCTTGAGCCCACCCCGTTAGCCGATAAAGACAAGGGCGCGCCATGAGCCAGGCACAAAGTGGCCTGATCGCGTGCCATGAGTGCGATCTTCTGCAACGAGAACCCCGCCTGCCCAATGGTGGGGTTGCTCGCTGTTGTCGCTGCGGTGCAACACTGTTCCGCCGTCATCCACAAGGCTCGGAGCGTGCCCTGGCCTTTTGCCTGGGCGCGCTGATCTTGTTTGTGATTGCCAATGTGTTCCCCATCGTCGGTCTCACGATCAATGGCGAGTTTATTCAGACCACCCTCGTGGGGTCTGCGCGAGTCATGTATCGCGACGACATGGCCATGGTTGCCGGGCTCGTGCTGGTGACCACCTTCATTGCCCCGCTGATCCAGATGCTGACCATGATCTATCTTCTGCTACCGGCGTACTTCAGGCGTTGTCCGCCCCACGCGCAGCTGGCATTTCGCAGCATGGTCATGGTCCAGCCCTGGGGCATGGTGGAGGTTTTTGTCCTCGGCGTGCTGGTGTCCCTGGTCAAGCTTGCCCACCTCGCTACCGTGATTCCAGGAGTAGCGTTGTGGTGCTTTGGCGGCGTGATGCTGCTGATGGCGGCAGCGGCTTCGTCATTCGACACTCATGACCTATGGGCACGGCTGGGGTCGCTGCGGTGAAGGGCCCGAAGACCGCAGTTCGCTTCGGTCTGGTGACCTGCCATGGCTGCGGGCTGTTGCTGAAGTCGGACCACGGTGGAGGGGCTCGCTGCTCGCGTTGCGGCTGTACGCTGCATGATCGAAAACCCAACAGCCTGGCGTCCTCCTGGGCCTTTGTGATCGCCGCGGTGATCCTTTATATACCCGCCAACCTGCTGCCTATCATGGAAACCAGCTCTCTGTTCGGCTCCCAGGCCGACACCATCATGAGTGGCGTGGTGTATTTGTGGCGGTCCGGTTCATGGTACCTGGCGTTGGTGGTGTTCATTGCCAGCATCCTCGTACCGATGGCCAAACTGATCGCATTGATCCTCCTTCTGGTGTCGGTGCAACTGCATTCCCGCTGGCAGCCCCTGCAACGCGCAAAACTCTACCGAATGGTTGAACTGGTGGGCCGCTGGTCGATGCTCGATGTGTATGTGGTGACCCTGTTGGTGGCCCTGGTGCAGCTCGATGCACTGGCGACTATCAGACCAGGCCCCGGGGCGCTGGCCTTTGGTGCGGTGGTCGTCTTGACCCTGTTTGCGGCAATGAGTTTCGATCCACGCCTGATCTGGGATTCCTTGGAGCAAGACCATGACTGAAACGTCCCTGCCCTCCGATCTATCCACCGTGCCTGAAGCCGAAACAGCCCGAAAATCGCGATGGTCGCTGCAGTTAGTGTGGCTCGTGCCCTTGATCGCGGCGCTGATCGGGGGCTGGCTGATGGTCTCGTCGATTCTCAATCAAGGCCCTGTCATCAGCATTGTCTTCAAGAACGCTGAGGGTCTTGAGGCCGGCAAAACCAAGCTCAGGTACAAGGATGTGGAGATTGGAAAGGTCACTGAGGTGACCTTGTCGCGTGATCTCAAGCAAGTGGTCGCCACTGCCGAACTGACCAAGGATTTCAAACCCTATCTGGTTAAGGACACTGCATTTTGGCTGGTGACGCCACGAATTTCCGGCGGCAACGTTTCAGGGCTGAGCACGGTTCTATCTGGCGCGTTCATCGGGGTCGGTGTGGGCAAGTCCGATCAGGCGCAGCGGTCTTTCAATGCATTGGATGTGCCGCCGGTCATTCAGGTCGATACCCCCGGTCGTGAGTTCGTTCTGCGCAGCAACGACTTGGGTTCACTGAGCGCAGGGTCACCTATTTTCTTTCGTCGGGTACAGGTAGGTCAGGTGGTAGCGTTTGATCTCGACAAGGATGGTCAGGGATTGAGTATGCGAATCTTCGTAAATGCCCCCTACGACCAGTTTGTCACCGACAACACGCGCTTCTGGAATGCCAGTGGCATAGATATCAAGCTCGGCGCCAGCGGCATTGAGGTGAACACGCAATCGCTCGCCTCAATCCTCCTGGGCGGCATTGCCTTCGAGACGCCTGCGGATTCAGTCGAACGCCCCGCTGCCGCTGCAGACAGCCTTTTTGAATTGTTCAACGGGCGCACGACGGCGATGCACAATCCTGAACGTGACGTCTTGAAGATGGTCATGCTGTTCAACGAGTCCCTTAGAGGCCTGACGCCAGGATCGCCGATCGACTTTCAAGGCGTTACGCTGGGTGAAGTCTCGGATATCCGGGTGGAGATGGACCCGAGCAGCCACAGTATTGTCATGCCCGTCGAAGTGAGCCTGTATCCGGAACGCCTGAGGTTGCGCTCCCGAGACAAGAACAGGGCCAAGCTTTCAGATGAGGCGCGCAAACAGTTCTTGGAGGGGATGGTGGCAAACGGTATGCGTGCTCAGATGCGCACCGGAAATCTGCTCACAGGGCAGCTCTATATCGCTCTGGATTTCTTCCCGGACGTGGACAAGGCCACCATCAACTGGGGTAGCGACCTGCCCGAGCTGCCCACCGTGCCCGGGCGAATGGAAGAAATACAAGCTTCCCTGAAAAGCATCGCCAGCAGGCTGGAGAAACTACCTATCGAACAGATTGGCACTGACCTGCGCCAGACATTGCAGGCGGCCAGCGGTTTGTTGAATCGACTGAATACGCAGGTAACGCCGCAAATCGTGGCGGCCCTGACCGAAGCGCGTCAAGCGGTGGGTTCAGCCCAAGGACTTATATCGGCCAATAAACCCTTGTTACAGGACACTCACGAAGCCATTCGGGAATTAGGGCGCACGGCAAAGTCGTTACGCAGCCTGGCCGATTATCTTGAGCGCCATCCCGAAGCGCTGATTCGGGGCAAGCAGGAGGATCAACGATGAAACTGAGCTCGATAGCGCTTCTGGCCAGCTTGATAGCTGCGGCCCTCAGCGGCTGTGGCAGCGCACCAAAAGAGCATTTCTATACGCTACGGGCGGTTGCCGAGCGCGACCCGGCGGCATCCAATACGGCGTATTCAGTCAACGTTGGCCCGGTGACCGTACCCGAGCTGGTAGAGCGGCAGCAGTTAGTGTTGACGCGTAACGACAATCAGGTTGAGATTCTGGAGCAGACGCGCTGGGCGGCCTCGCTGCAAAGCATCATCGGCCATGTTATCGCGAGCAATCTGACACAGTTGACTGGCAACCCACGGATGGCGGTCTATTCCCCAGACACAACGGTCGATGCCGATTATCACGTGGCCGTGGACGTTCTGCGTTTCGAGTCGGTCCTGGGTACAGCGGCGAGTCTGGATGCCCGGTGGACAATCCGTACCGCCGATGAACAGGTGCTGAAATCGGGTCGAACGATCATCAGCGAACCCACCCGTGGTCAGGACCTGACTGCCTTGCTTGCGGCCCATGATCGCCTCCTGGCAACACTGAGCCGCGACATTGCCCACGTGCTCATCAATCGTAAGCCATCTCGATGAGTCCCCATGGGGCAGCGAGCGCTCAGCGCGGGCTGCCCCGATATGTTTCATGGGAGTGCATAGAGTTTGAAGAGCATGGCATTGACTTCGTTCGTCCCTCCAAAGTACTTGGCGTAGATATTCAATATCTCCCCTGATCGATACACACTGCTCAAGGCACTGTCTACCATGAGGCGAAAGTCTTCATCTTGCCGATCTACAGCCATGGCGATTGGCGCGAAGTCGTACAGGGTATCGAGCACTTGCAACTCATTGGCGGCGTTACTTTTCGCCGCGTAGCTGAGCAACACCCTTCGGTCCGCAAAAAACGCACTGGCTTTTTTCCGCGCAATCAAATCAATACCTTCGGCAAAGTTCTTCACTGTAATCACGTCGGCAATCACGCCGAGGGTTTTGATCCGCTCATGTATCCACTGTTCGGTAACACCTCCTACCATGACCACGTAGGTGTGATGAGACAGTCCCTGATTGATCGTTCCGCGCCAAGTGGGACCCGAATGGGCGACTTCACCATTGAGTACGCGTATTAAATCATTCGGGGCGTCCTTGCGAACCACCGCCGTCAGGCCTGCAGTAAATACAGGCACCGAAAAACTGACGGACTTGCGTGCTGCCAGGGTTTCAACGCCAGGTGTACACAGCAGATCGATCTTGCCCTGGCGCACGTCGTCAAGCCCGTTGCCCTCAGCGACTTCGACATAGTGAACGGCCAGACTGCTCAGTTGGGTCTGGGCTTTGACACGCTCGGCAATCAGGTTGCACAACTCAATCGCATAGCCACTGGCTTTCCCGTCCACGTTGGACGTGAAGGGGGACGCGTTTGGCAGGTACCCCAAGTTGATGGCCGAGCTGCCGCGAATCCGCGACAGCGTGTCGGCACTGCTCTGTAGGGGTGTCATTCCTGCCAGACACAGGAGGGTGATGGTGACGCCATTCAACAGTCGCTGCTTCATATTCTGCTCCCCGCATTATTCCGAATTCCGAGACCCATGTTTCATCTGCAATGGCTCACGCCTGGCCGGAACCCGGTGAGCTGACCGGTTGCGCTTTGACGAAGCCCTTGGCAATGAAGCCGTAGACCAGATAGCCGATGGCCAAAACGATGAACGCGCCGAATACCGCGTCTTTACCGGAGGCGTAAATGGCGTAGAACGAATAAGCCATCGCAACCATCAACACCGCGATATTTCGGACATAGATGCTGTGGCTGACTTGAGCCTTGAACATGATCACCAGCAGGCCGGACAGGGCCGTCACGTAGGGCAATAAGTTGGTCACCGCCGCCAGGTTAACCAGCTTGCCAAACTGCTCGCTGGCATTGGGTGAGATCGTCGATAACGCTAATAACGTCTGCAATACCCCACAGGCGATCATGCCAACCACCGGCGCGTCTGCGGCCGTCACCCTGCAGAACAGCTTCGGAAACATGCCCTGATCAGCAGTGACCTTGGCGGTTTGTGCCAGTGTGAACTGCCACCCCAGCAGTGAACCTATACACGCCATCACCGCCAACGCCATGATGATCTTGCCGATTAACGGGTTGAACATATGTGCATAGACAAAGGCGAAGGGTGCACTTGAGCTAGCCAACTCCGCATTCGGAATGATCCCCTGGATAACCGTGGTCGACAGCACATACACAACGGCGGCACCCAGCGTGCCAAAAAGGCAGGCCAAAGGCACGTTGCGTTTAGGGTCATCCACGGCATCCGAGTTTTGCGCGGCAGACTCCATCCCCAGAAACGCCCACAGCGTCAGCGGAATACTCTGTGTGATTGCGTCTTTTACCGGGATAGCATTCGGATTCCAGGCGTCCGAGAACACCTTCGGCTCGAACCAGAACCAACCAATAACGCTCAGTCCCGCGACCGGAATAATCACGCCCCAAACCGTAATAGCCCCCAACCGTCCCGTGATGCTCGCGCCACCGAAGTTGGCCGCAGTGGTCAACCAGATCAAACCCACACAACCGATGAATAGCGGGATAGCGCCAGAACCGAGCCAGGGGAAAAATGGCGTCAGGTAACCTACCGCCGAGATGCCAATGGCAACGTTACCGATGGCCAAGGAGAGAAAATAAAGGAATGAACAGAGGAAGAACGCCGATTTGCCATGCGCCTCCTCGGTATAGGCTGACATGCCTCCCGAACGCGGACAGTAGACGCCGCACTGAGCAAAACAATACGCGATGGCCATGGACCCAATGGCCGTGATGATCCAGGACAGCAAGGAGACAGCACCCAGGCGCGCCATGCTGGAAGGAAGCATGATGATTCCCGAGCCCATCATGTTCACCGCTACTAGGGTGGTGAGGCCCATGAGACTCATTTTTTTGTTTGACTCAGCCATTGCAGACTCCTCGTGCCCGATCTGCGCACGGAGCATTCTCCGAACGCGGGAGAATGAAGCATCATTGTTTGACAACATAAACCTTGTAGGTCAGCCCGTGATGAGCGTCGCGCTCGATCTCGATGCCATGGTTGTCATGCTCGAAGCCCGGAAAGCAGACGTCGAACTGCTCCATCGCCAACAGGTAGTCGATGATCGCCCTCTTGTCGGCGCCGACGGCTTCACCCGGCATCATCAACGGAATGCCGGGTGGATAGGGCACGACCTGTACGGCCACGGTTCGGTCTTGCAAATCGCGCACGGCAATTTGCTCTACGTTGCCTTTGACCAGTTTGGCGTAGGTGGCGCGTGGCGTACTCACCGGGTCCGGCAACAAAGTGAAGGCCTTGTCCATGTTGCGCAGCAGGCCACTTCTAACGATTTCGTCGTGCATGCGCTGCGCAAGATCCTGCAGCCCCAACCCCTCATAACTGTCAGGATACGCTGCGACCAGATCGGGCATTACCTCTTCCAGTGCGGTGTTGGCGTCGTAGTGCTTCTTGAATTCCATCATTGCGGCGACTAATGAACCCCATTTGCCTTTGGTCACGCCGATGCTGAACAGCACCAGGATGGAATAGGGCTCGGTCTTTTCCACGACAGTGCCGCAGCTGGACAAGAAGGAAGACACCAACGGTGCAGGAATCCCCCAGGCCTGTAGCTGACCTTGCGAATCCAGACCGGGCGTCAAAAGGGTGACTTTGATCGGATCGAGCATGCAGTAGTCATTGCCCAAATCACCGAAACCGTGCCATTGAGCACCGGGTTTGAGCACCCAGGCATCACTTTGATGCAGGCGTTGCCGATCGACCTCGGCAAAGGGCGTGCCGTCTACGTCGTCCGGTTGCCAGACGCCAAACCACCAATCGGTCGCGTTGCGCTGCACCACTTGCTGAGTCAAGCGAACCATGGCCTGGCGAAAGGTGATCGCCTCGTCGATCGATTCATCGGTGAGGTATTCGCCAGCGTCATCCATCATTTTTGCTGACACATCCGTGGAGGCGATGATGCTGTATTGCGGCGACGTCGAGGTGTGCATCATGAATGCTTCATTGAACAGTGCCGGCTTGACCGGCACTTTTCCTGAACGAATATGAATCATCGATGCTTGTGACAGGGCCGCCAGCAACTTGTGGGTGGAATGGGTCACGGTCACGGTGGCATCGTCGGCGTGCCGCTCACCCCGGTGCATGCCGTAACGATTTTCGTAAAGCGAGTTGAAGCGGGCATAGGCATACCACGCCTCGTCGTAATGGATGCGATCCACGCTTTGGCTCAGTTCGCGCGTGGTGGTCTGTACGTGGTAGCAAAGACCGTCATAGGTGGAGTTGGTCAACACTGCAAGCACGGGCCGGATCTGTTTATCCGTAATCAGCGGGCTGGCGGATATCTTCCCCGCGATGGCTTCTGGCGTCAGCTCACTGAGCGGCACAGGGCCAATCAAACCCCGCGTATTACGGCGAGGCAGCAGGTACAACGGAATAGCGCCAGACATGTTCAGCGCGTAATTCAGTGATTTATGGCAATTGCGGTCAACTAACACGGCATCGCCATCGGTCACTGCTGAATGCAGAATGATTTCGTTACTCGCCGAGCTGCCTCCGACGGAGAAGAATGTGTAGTCCGCCCCAAACACCCGCGCCGCATTTTTTTCTGCCGCCGCTACAGGTCCGGAATGATCGTTTAGCGAACCTAGCTGACCGACTGAAACGCTCAGGTCGGACCGGAGCATTTGCTCACCGTAAAAATCGAGAAAGGTACGGCCCACGGCAGTTTTCATGAAGGCGGTGCCGCCGGTATGGCCTGGGGTGTGCCATGAATATTCATGGGTCTCGGCGAAGTTCACCATCGCACCGAAGAATGGCGGCAGGATCGTGTCGAGGTAACGACGTGCTGCGGCCTCAATCCTGCCGGCAATGAATGCCGGACTGTCTTCAGGTTGCCAGATGAAACCATCGATTTCCTCTACGAACGCCAGCGGAACATGACTGCTGTTCTCACTGGTCATTCCCAGCATGATCGGCAACTTGCTGGTTCGGCGACGGATCAGGCGAATCACTTTTTCAGCCTGCTCAATATTCGCGATACACAATCCCCAACCCAAGATCACGCAACAATAAGCAGGGTCTGCAGTAAACGCGATTTCGGCATCTTCAAGCGACATTACTGTTTCTATTTCAAGGTCCAGCGCCCTTAGTGCGTCAGAAACTTCCAAGGCGCTGCGAACAACGACGCTGTGGTCCGACAGCTGAGGGTTGACCACAATCATGACGGGATAGCGGTGGGCGAGATAGGCAGGTAGAGGGTTTCGAACCGTACTCATTGCACACTCCATTTCAAGTCGTGAAACGGGTTATAAGCGCTAGTTAACGCCCTTGATAAGGGGCGCGCAGCAAGGAGTGCAGCCGGTCGCCGACTTCAACTAATAACAATAAAAACGCGGTTTTTTTTGATTTAGGTCAGATAACTCAGGTTATTGAAATAACTCGTTCGCGGGTGACATCGGCGCCCTCTTCTTTTATTTAATGGAAGTCCCGACTGCGCACATCGAGTCCGGTCAGTAAGGGCGTCAAGTCTTGCAGGCGACCGGCGATCAAATGACGCACTCCGTCTTTGGATTCCAGACGTCCATAGACCTGCAGCAGTTGCGCTCCCACCAGCACCCGGCGTTGGCGCTCGGCCAGATCACGCCAAACCACCACGTTGATCATCCCGTGTTCGTCCTCCAGCGTAACGAAGGTCACGCCGCTGGCTGTCTGCGGACGTTGTCTGCCGGTGACCAGACCAGCAACGCTTACGTTGCGCCCGTGTTCGATACCGACCAGCTCCTTTGAACTTCGGCAGCGCCGGGCATTGAGCTGACGACGCAACAATGCCAGCGGATGCGGACCCAGGGTCGTGCCGACGGTTGCGTAATCGGCATACAGGTCTTCGCCTACGGTGGGCAGTGGCAATGCCACGTAAGGTTCCTCGGTTGCGGACTGATCCGCGAACAATGGCCGTTGTGCCTCGACGCCGGCCACTTCCCAACGTGCGCGGTGTCGATGCCCGAGCAGGCCGCGCAAAGCACCGGAATCGGCAAGTAACCCTCGGGCCCGTGCATCCAGTTGTCCGCGCAGGCTGAGGTCGCTGGCATCGACAAACGCGCTGAGCGCTCTGGCTTTTTCGATGTGCAGCGCGTCCTCCTCGCGAAACCCACGCACCATGCGCAAGCCCAAACGGATCGCAAAAGCATCGATGCCACACGGTTCTAGCGAGCAGTCCCACTCGCTGTAGCGCACATCCACCGGACGAATCTCGATGTGATGACGACGAGCGTCCTGCAAAAGTTGGTCGGGGCTGTAGAAACCCATCGGCCAGCTATTGATCAGGGCGCAGGCAAAAGCTGCGGGCTCATGGCATTTGAGCCAGCAACTGGCATAAGTCAACAGGGCGAAGCTGGCAGCGTGGGACTCAGGGAAACCATAGCTGCCAAACCCTTTGATCTGCTCAAAAATCTGCTGGGCGAATTCAGCGGTGTAGCCGTTTTTGAGCATGCCTTGGGTCAGGCGCACTTGGTGAGGTTCCAGGCCGCCGTGACGTTTCCAGGCGGCCATCGAACGGCGCAACTGATCAGCCTCCCCCGGCGTGTAATCGGCAGCCACCACCGCCAGGTGCATCACTTGCTCCTGAAACAACGGCACGCCCAATGTGCGCTCGAAGACCGCCTTTAGTGCTTCGGAGGGATACGTCACCGGTTCTTCTTTGTTACGCCGACGCAGGTAGGGATGCACCATATCTCCCTGAATGGGGCCGGGACGGACGATAGCGACCTCGATCACCAGGTCATAGAAGTTCGTGGGTTTCAGGCGTGGCAGCATCGCCATTTGCGCCCGTGATTCGATCTGGAAGACGCCTACGGTGTCGGCGCGGCTGATCATTTCATAGGTCTGTTTATCCTCGGAGGGCACCGTAGCCAGAGTCAGGTCGTAACCCCGATAGCGGCGCACCAGATCGAAAGTCCTGCGCAGTGCGCTGAGCATGCCCAGCGCAAGGATATCGACCTTGAGCAGCCCGACCATGTCCAGATCGTCCTTGTCCCACTGGATGATGGTGCGATCAGCCATGGCGGCGTTTTCTACCGGGACCAACGTGTCCAGCGGCTGTTCGGAGATGACGAAGCCCCCCGGATGCTGTGACAGGTGCCGAGGAAAGCCGATCAGTTCGCCAGTCAAGGTCAAGACCCTATGCAGTATCGGGCTGTCCGGCTCAAAACCGCACTCACGCAGGCGCTCTTGCGGTGGCAGTTTATCGCTCCAGCGGCCAAAACAATCGGCCAACGCGTTGATCTGATCCGTTGGCAAACCCAGTACTTTGGCCACATCCCGTACCGCGCCTGCACCGTGATAGGTGCTGGCCACCGCAGTAATCGCTGCCCTGCCCCGGCCATAACGCTGAAACACGTACTGCAACACCTCTTCCCTGCGTTCATGCTCGAAATCCACGTCGATATCCGGCGGTTCGTTGCGCTCCCTGGAAATAAAACGCTCGAACAACATGTTCATGCGTGCCGGATCGAGCTCAGTAATACCCAAGGCATAACACACCGCCGAGTTGGCCGCCGAACCGCGACCCTGGCAAAGAATATGGCGGCTACGGGCAAATTGGACGATGTCATGAACCGTCAGGAAATAGCTTTCGTAACCCAGTTCGGCAATCAACCCCAGTTCGCGTTCGATCAGCTCTCGTGCCTTGTCGGGGGCACCTTTGGGCCAGCGTCGGCCCAGGCCCTGTTCGGTCATGTGGCGTAACCAGGACGTAGCGGTTTGCCCCTTGGGCACCAGTTCGTGAGGGTACTCGTAGCGCAACTGGCCCAGATCGAAAGTACATCGCTGGGCTATGTGCACGGATTCCGCCAACAGCGCTGGCGGGTAAAGCTCAGTCAGCGTCGCTACAGGCCGAAGATGGCGCTCACCGTTGGCGAACAATCGATGCCCTGCCTCCGCCACCGTGGTGTGATGACGGATCGCAGTCATGGTGTCTTGCAACGCGCGACGGCCACGGGCATGCATGTGCACATCGCCGCAGGCCACGGTCGGGATGCTCAATGAGTGGGCCAATGCCTGAAGACTTATCAGCCGTTGGCTATCATCGGGACCACGATGCAGCTCGACGGCAAGCCACAGACGCTCCGGGAACAGGCCGCGTAACCATAACCCCTGCTCATGATGGGTAACGGACTCGCTTGATGGCTCTGGCAGCCACAGCGCCAGCAACCCGGCCAGCGGCTCGCAAAAATCCTCACGCAGCAGGCGGTATTCGCCTTTCTTCGCTCGGCGTCGGCCCAGAGTTATCAGTCGACACAACGCCTGATAACCGCAGAGATTTTCTGCCAGCAGTACGATATTCGGGCCGTCTTCAATCCTCATTTCACTGCCGACGATCATGGGCAATCCCACCTCGCGGGACGCCTGCCAAGCACGTACGATACCGGCCAGGGTGCACTCGTCAGTGATCGCCAGCGCGTGATAACCCTGGCGTTTGGCGCGCTCGAACAGCTCCCGCGCGCTGGATGCCCCGCGTTGGAAGCTGAAGTTGGACAGGCAATGCAATTCTGCATAGCCAGCATCGTTGGCAGACGCGCAAGGGGTCATGCAAACCACCCCTGTAGCAGTAGACTGTCGCCCTCTCCAACCGTTTGATAAGCCCAGGCCCGCTGACCTGAGCGGGTTTCGATCAAGTAATAGTCACGTCGCACGTCGCCGCCGTCCCACCAGCCTGATTCAATGCGTTCAGGCCCGGCGAGGATGCGCATGCCTGATTCGTGCATAGGGACAGGCTCGCGCAACAACCAGCCGGGGCGCGGAGACAGAGACAACGGGCTACCAGACGTTTGTCCATTGCCCGTTTGCCAGGCGCATTCGGGACGGTGGTCCGCATGGGCGTATACGCCATTGACCGCCTCATCGCCAAGACGGGCACGCAGGCGTTCACGCAGTTGCTCCCAAGGCAGCGCCTGGTGCGGACGCTCCTCGAACAATTCGCGGTGGGTCGGGACGAACCGGGGCAGATCGCGGGCTAACAAGCGCACCGCTCGCACTGGAGAAGGAACCTGAATCTGCTCCAGCCGTCCACGCGCCAACTCAAACAACATGGCAGCATCGCGCTCGGCGCTGAGCAGTCCGACCGGCAGCAGCGTGTCCTTGCCTTCCATGTGTTCCAGATGAATAGTAAAGCGCTGGACACCACTGTCGCGCCCGGCCAGAAATGCTGCCAGGTCCGAGATCAAGCGCTTGAGTGGGAACAGCAATGCCTGATGAGATTCGACGTCGAAATTCAGCTCAATGCGCAGATCGAAATAATCAGGCGGCAGATAACAATCCAGCGCCAAGGCACGCTCGCCGAGCAGAGAGTCCAGATGCTGCAACACTTGTGCAGGGAACCGCCGGGCCAAGGTGTTGCGCGGCAACGCCAACACGGAGTGCAGGGTATGCAGGCCCATGCGCGAAAAAGCAGTGGCCACCTCGCGGCTCAGCCCCACACGATCAATGGGCATCTGTTGCAGTGCCTCGCGTAAAGTTTCGCGGCACGTCACCGCGAGACCGTCGTGCACGTTCACCAACACTCGCGCCGCCGCAGGATTAGGCGCGACCACGATCCGATGACTAAATCCCAAGGCGGTCAATTCTTCGCGCAGGCGGGCTTCAAATACGGGCCAAGGCCCGAACAGGCTGAGGCTGGATCCGACTTCCATCATCAGTACCCGGGGGTATTTCAAGCTGACCTGGGAGCTGAATCGATAAGCCCAGGCCGCCAATAAACGATGCCAGCGTTCGACCTCGGCCGGATCGTATTCGACCGTTGCAAACTGGCGTACCAGGGCTTGTGCTGCCGTGAGCGATTGACCGGGACGCAGACCGAGGGCGCGTGCAGCCGGGTTGACCGTCTGCACTACACGGCGGTGTGCGGTGCCCGTCAGCAACGCCAAGGGTTCATCGGGATCAGGACGACGACGCATGACGCCATCAAGCGCCAATTGCGGCAGCACTACACAGGCCCAGAGCATACGAACCTCAAGACCCGAAGGGAAACGGGATCGGTGCCGGCGGTACCAGACCACCCCGGCATTTGAGCACGCGTAACTGCCGGGGACGCACATCAATGGCGATACGCAGCGCAGCTGGCGAAGGATTGATCGCCGCTTGCGCGGGGCGGCAGGCGAAAGCTAGGGTCTGGCCGGTTTCGGCAGCGACTTGCAGGCGACGCAACGCCCGGTCATCCACGTGCTTCGGCCAGCACAATACCGCGCCACAATTGCCAGAGCGCAAACATTGCTCGGTCGCCCACAAGGCATCCCGAGCGCTCGCATCGACCATCACCAGCCAACGCAGATCGATGCCTGCGGCCTGCCAGGCTTGCGGGTAGGGAACATAAGGCGGCGCGACCAACACGATGCGTTCGCCGCTGTCAGCCAGTCGGACCAAGGCCGGCCAGAGCAACTGCAACTCGCCACTGCCGTCGGCAGCCACCAGAATTTCACTCAATGCCGCCGCTGGCCAACCGCCCGTAGGCAATGCTGCATCCAGCGCCGCGTGCCCGGTAGGGTGCGCGCTGACGGGCTGCGCCGCTGGTCGGCCTTTCCAGACCCGGCGCTCATCAAGCAGCGCGTCCAGGCTGACGACCGCGCCCATCATCCGCGCCTGACCAAACCACAGAAGACACCTTCGATGGCAAAGTCCTGATCAGGATGAACGATGATCGGCGCATAAGCCGGATTTCGCGGCAGCAGACGGAATTCGCCCGGCCGGGTTTCCAGACGCTTGATGGTGACCTCGCCGTCGAGACGCGCGACGACGATTTGCCCGTCCTGGGCCTCGGCACTGCGGTGCACGCCGACCAGATCGCCGTCGAGAATACCGTCTTCGATCATTGAATCGCCCTGCACACGCAGCAGGTAATCCGGCACCCGGGAGAACGTTGCGCGATCCAGCAGCAAAGTGTCATGCGTACCGACATCAGGACCAATCGGCGCACCGGCGGCGACACGCCCCAGCACGGGAATTTCTAGCAGTTCGGGTTTTCGTACGGCGTCCATCAGACGAATACCGCGAGCCTGATTAGGCGTGACCTCAATCAGCCCGGCCTCGGTCAAGGCCAAAATGTGTTTGCGCGCCACACTGCGCGAAGCAAAACCAAAGGCCTCGGCGATTTCAGCCAGGCTCGGCGGTTGGCCTTGCTGCGCGATACGGTCGCGGATGAAGGTCAGGATGGCAGCACGTCGGGGGCTTAATAGGCTCATGGAGTACATTTGTACTCCTTTCAGGCTTTTCTGACCAGCGCCTCTTGTCGGGCCTGGCTATCGCCGATGCGGTATTAGCTCAAGACGGGCACGTTGACGAGCCGCCATCCAGGCCCTGCCTGGATTTTTTGTAATGGAGGGTGGCCCTGCCGTCATGCCAGAGCACGGTCAGCACGTAGATAGAATCGAAGTCTTCCTTGTCCCAGTCATCCGCAATGGTCTGCTTTTGCCCGGTTGCCTCCTCGGCGACCTGATTGATCAGTTCTGGCAGATAGCCATTGGACCAGACGGTGTAGACCGTTGCGCCGTGGTACTTGTCGCGCAACAACTCATCTGCCAGCTCATGAATATCATTAGCGCCAAAGTCGATATTGATCGGCAGCCCCAACTTGATTGCAGTAGGACCGACAGTCAGCAGCGGACGCAGGTAACCGTAGGACTCATCGTTATCACCTTCCTCGACATGACGGCTGGGGTCTGCAGCGAAGATGAAGTTGGCGTTGCCGAACTCCCGGGGCAACAACGTGGACAGGGCAATGGCCCGGTTCAACCCTTGGCAATTGAGTTGCCCGAGACCCATGGCAGGCTTTTCAGCGTGACGAAGGAATACCAGGGTTTGCATTCTGTCTTCTGCTTGCGCTTGCGCTTGCGCACCCATGGAAACCCAGAAAACAGCAGAAATGATCAATAACGCGGGCAATAAAAAAAGTACGAAGGGCCGGACGTATTTGAAGGCAGCGATACGGTTGTAGTTATTCATTATTCTCAATCAGAGCCTGATGGCCGTAGGTTTCGTGTCGGCATGACGGTGCCAATCTGATTCGGTTTCAGTGTGAAGGCTGCGCAGTTGACCTTGATTTATTCATTTAATCGATCACGAGTGTGTAAGAGGATTTGTCTGACAAGAAAATCAGACATTACTTTCACCATAAACAGAAAATTGCACACAGCGCGATGGCAAATACCGCAAGGCGTACACCCGACGCACGCCTGGAGCGGCAGTGCGCAACGCTGCGGCATGGTGTTTCTAGAGCGACACTGATTCAGCAGAGTGTTGCGTGACAGGCAGACCCAATCACCGATAGACGCTCTTATCGCAGCATTACTGGAGGCCCCAACCGGCGGCGCAGCGGCGAAGATGGGGCGAAATCTCGTACATGAGATGAGCTTTAACCATGTTGCTCGACGAACCGTTCAGCGCGGTGGATGCCTTCACCCGCATGAAGCTGCAAGACCTGCTGCTGCAGTTGGCAGAACATCATGCGATTGCCTTGCTCCTGGTCACTCACGATGTCGACGAGGCGCTTTATCTGAGTGATCGCGTGATGGTGATGGACAATCGGCCGAGCAGCATTCGTCTGGAGCTATGCGTCGATCTTGAGCGTCCTCGAGATCGACGCGACCCGGCCTTGGCGTTGCTGAAAGCCCAGGCATTGACCGAGCTGCATTTGGCTCACGTTATCTAGCTGATTAGCGTTCGCTACGACCTTCACCGACACAAATCCCCACCGCTCATGCCATCAAAGGTTGACGGATGCAACGCTTTGGTGTTTTCTGAAACCGTTTTCAGAGCCTTTGCCTCAGCACCTGCTGATAACCCCTATAACTATAATCAGGGTCCAGGTCGTGAATAGTTTTCCTACTCCTATGCGGTCCCGCGTAACGATGAATGACGTGGCCACACTGGCTGGCGTGTCCAAAGCCAGCGTGTCGCGCTTTATTGGCGAGGATCGACAACTGCTTTCCGACGCCATCGCACTGCGTATCGAACACGCCATCGACACCCTCGGTTATCGCCCCAATCAAATGGCGCGCGGGCTCAAGCGTGGTCGCACCCGACTGATCGGCATGCTGGTCGCCGATATTCGCAATCCCTATTCCGTGGCCGTCATGCATGGCGTCGAAACCGCTTGCCGCCTACACGGTTATAGCCTGGTGGTGTGCAATACCGATCGCAACGACGAGCAAGAACGTGTGCATCTGGCTGCGTTGCGCTCCTACAACATCGAAGGCCTGATCGTGAATACGCTAGGTCATCACCTTGATGAGCTGCGCCAATTGCATCAGGAACTGCCCATGGTGCTGGTCGATCGCAAGGTCGAGCAACTGCACAGCGATCTGGTCGGGCTGAACAATGCCGACGCGGTGCTGCAAGCCATCAATCACCTCGATGAGCGCGGTTATCGCGACATTGTGTTGGTCAGTGAGCAACAGGACGGCACCAGCTCTCGTCTCGAACGTGTGACCGCGTTCAATAGCCTGATCGCCGAGCGTACGCATCTGCGAGGACAGGTTCTGGAAACCAGCGATCAACTGGGTCTACAGTTACAGGCCTTCCTCGCCGCGCCCGGCCCGGGGCCCAAAGCGCTGTTCACCGGTAACGGTGTCGCGACCTTGACCTGCACGCGCCTGCTCCGAGAGTTGGGTTGCCCGCTGTTCGATGACATCGGCCTGATCGCCCTCGATGAGCTGGACTGGTACCCCTTGGTGGGCAGCGGTATTACCTCACTCGCCCAGCCAACCCATGAAATCGGCGTCACCGCGTTCGAGTGTTTGCTCAACCGCTTGCGTGGCGAGCAGGAGCCGGTACGGTCGTTCGATTTCACCGCGCAGCTGATCGTGCGTGGCTCGACCCGGCCCAGGCCCTGACTCTGCAACTTCCCCCTTGATGGCGAGTACAGCGGCCTTGATGGCCGCTTTTTTTGAATCAAAATGAAACCGGTTTCAGAGGACGATAACAATGAACCTTTACCCTGTCTCCATCAGCCTTTCCAGCTACGGTGCCGACGTGGTCCGTGAACGTGGTCAGGCCAGTTTTATTCCGTTGCTGGCCCGTGCTGGCGCCTCGCGCATTGAGTTGCGTGAAGAATTGTTTACCGTAGAAAACCACGAGGCATTGTCGCTGGCCATCGAAGCACAGGGGCTTGAGTGCCTGTACTCGTCACCACTGGAGCTGTGGAATGAAGGCCAGACTCAACCGAACGCCAACCTTGAGGCTACGCTGCTGCGGGCCACGGCCTGCGGTGCGACGTGGCTTAAAGTGTCCCTTGGGCATTTCAACCAAAACTGTGACATGAACGCCTTGGCCAGTTGCCTGACGCGGCATGCGGTGCGCGTGTTGGTCGAGAATGACCAGACCGTTCAGGGTGGCCGGATTGAGCCGCTGAGTCGCTTCTTCGCCCGCGTCCAGGCGTTGGATCTTCCGGTGGGCATGACCTTCGATATCGGCAATTGGCAATGGCAGGACCAATCGGCGATCAGCGCAGCCAAGCAACTGGGTCGTTATGTCGAATACGTGCATTGCAAGGCAGTTGCGCGCAATGCCCTGGGCAAGCTGATCGCAACACCTCCCGAACCGAGTGACCTTCATCAGTGGGAACAGCTATTGCGCCAGATCGTGCCTGGGGTGCCGCGCGCCATTGAATACCCACTGCAAGCCGAGGATCTACTCGCGCTCAGCCAACAACACATCAGCACCCTCGCCCGCCTCGGCCAACCACAAGGGGCGTTCAGCCATGCGTGAGATCGACATCCTCTCGTTCGGTGAAACCATGGCCATGTTTGTCGCCGAGCAATCTGGCGAACTGGCACAGGTCAGTCACTTCGAAAAACGCATTGCCGGCGCCGACAGTAACGTCGCTATTGGCTTGGCCCGGCTGGGCTTCAACGTCGCGTGGCTGAGTCGGGTCGGCGATGACTCGCTCGGGCGCTTCGTGATCGACAGCCTGCAACGCGAAGGCGTGGACTGCCGTCATGTAGCCGTCGATCCTGCGTATCCCACCGGTTTTCAGCTCAAGTCCCGCGAGCTCGACGGCCGTGACCCCTGTGTCGAGTATTTCCGCCGTGGTTCGGCGGCCAGTCACCTGTCGGTCGCTGACGTCAGCCCGATACTGCTGAGCGCTCGTCATCTGCACGCCACGGGTATTCCGGCGGCGTTGTCGCTCAGTGCCCGAGAGCTGTCCTCTCATCTGATGACGGCCATGCGCGAGGCTGGGCGCAGCGTATCGTTCGATCCCAACTTGCGCCCGTCGCTATGGTCAAACCAGGCGCAGATGATCAGCGAAATCAACCGTCTTGCCGTTCTTGCGCACTGGGTCATGCCGGGGCTGACCGAAGGCGCACTGCTCACTGGCTACGAGGACCCGGAAGACATGGCGGCGTTCTATCTGGATCAAGGTGTTGAAGCGGTGGTGATCAAGCTCGGTGCCAAGGGCGCTTATTACCGCACACAGATGGATCAAGGATTTGTTGCGGGCGTGCCGGTGGTCAACGTAGTCGACACCGTCGGCGCCGGAGATGGTTTTGCCGTCGGCGTGATCAGCGCCCTCCTGGAAAATCAGGGCTTTACCCAAGCGGTGGCGCGCGGCAACTGGATCGGCAGCCGCGCCGTACAAAACCGGGGGGACATGGAGGGCTTGCCATTGCGGGCGCAGCTGCTTGCAGCCGAGCCTGCCGATGAGCCACGACGACGACCCGCCTGACCCCTCATTCGAATCACACATTCGTTACCTGCTGCGACAAAAACAACAAGATCAGGAGCATCGATATGGAAAAGGCACTCGACATGACAAAGCGACTCATCAACCGTCGCTGGTTGTACATCATGCCCATCGTTTTCATCACCTACAGCCTGGCCTACCTGGACCGCGCCAATTACGGGTTCGCTGCCGCAGCGGGGATGGCGGAGGACTTGCACATCACGCCGGGCCTCTCCTCACTGCTGGGCGCGCTGTTTTTCCTCGGTTACTTCTTCTTTCAGGTGCCGGGCGCGATCTATGCGCAAAAGAACAGTGTCAAAAAACTGATTTTCGTCAGCCTGATCCTGTGGGGTGGGTTGGCGACGCTGACCGGAATAGTTTCCAACGCCTACATGCTGATTGGCATCCGCTTCATGCTGGGCGTAGTCGAAGCGGCGGTCATGCCGGCGATGCTGGTCTATCTGTGTCATTGGTTTACCCGTGCCGAACGTTCCCGGGCCAATACCGTCCTGATCCTCGGCAACCCGGTGACCATGCTCTGGATGTCGGTGGTGTCGGGCTATCTGGTGTCGCACTTCAGCTGGCGCTGGATGTTCATCATCGAAGGCCTGCCCGCGATCATCTGGGCGTTTATCTGGTGGAGGCTGGCCGATGAAAAACCGGCACAGGCCGCCTGGATGAGCGAAGAAGACAAAATCGATCTGCAAAGGACACTGGATGCCGAGCAGGTCGGGATCAAACCGGTGAAGAACTACGCCGAAGCCTTCCGTTCACCCAAGGTGATCATCCTGGCGCTGCAATTCTTCTGCTGGAGCATCGGTGTCTACGGTTTTGTCCTGTGGCTGCCATCGATCCTTAAACAGGGTGCCCATCTGGACATGGTCGAAGCCGGCTGGCTGTCTGCGCTGCCCTATCTGGCCGCCGTGATCGCCATGCTGGCAGTGTCCTGGGGGTCTGACCGAATCCAGCGCCGCAAGCGTTTTGTCTGGCCGCCCCTGCTGATCGCCGCCCTAGCGTTCTACGGTTCCTATGCGTTGGGCAGCGAGCATTTCTGGTGGTCCTACTCCCTGCTGGTGCTGGCCGGCGCCTGCATGTATGCGCCTTATGGGCCGTTTTTCGCGATCGTTCCGGAAATCCTGCCGTCCAACGTAGCCGGTGGCGCCATGGCGTTGATCAATAGCATGGGGGCGCTGGGTTCTTTTGCCGGGTCGTACCTGGTTGGCTACCTCAATAGCGCTACGGGCAATCCCGGCGCGTCTTATCTGCTGATGAGCGGCGCGCTGTTGGTTTCAGTGGTGCTGACGCTCCTTCTCAACCCACGCACCGACTCAACGCCAGCCCACACTCCACGCCCCCAGCGCAGAGTCGCGGTGCACCATTGATCACCCGGGATGAATACGATGAAAAAACAAGTCGTTCTGTATAAAAAGCTATCGCCAACGTTGATGAGCCGCCTGCAACAGCATGCGGATGTCACGTTGATCGACGAACCAACCCGCGATGGCCTGGCCCGACTGCGTGCTGCCCTGCCCCACGCCCATGGTTTGCTCGGCGCCAGTCTCAAACTGGATGCGCCTTTGCTGGATCTGGCGCCGCACCTTGAGGCGGTGTCAAGCGTCTCGGTTGGCGTCGACAACTATGATCTGGACTACCTTGACCGGCGCGGCATTCTCTTGAGCAACACCCCCGACGTACTGACCGAAACCACGGCCGACACCGGTTTTGCGTTGATCCTTGCTACGGCGAGACGTGTGGTCGAGCTGGCCAATCTGGTTCGCGCCGGGCAGTGGAAGAGCAACATCGGCTCGCCGTATTTCGGCAACGATGTGCATGGTAAAACCCTGGGTATCATCGGCATGGGCCGGATTGGTGAAGCATTGGCACAACGCGGGCATTTTGGTTTCGGCATGCCCGTGCTGTATCACAGTCACTCACCCAAGCCCGCCGTGGAAGCGCGCTTCAATGCGGGTTACCGAAATCTGGAGGCGCTGCTGCAGGAAGCTGACTTCATCTGCCTGACGTTACCGCTGACGGCTGAAACCCAGGGTTTGATCGGTGCCAGGCAATTCGCACTGATGCGTCCGCAGAGCATCTTCATCAACATCTCGCGAGGCAAGGTGGTCGATGAGTCGGCCCTGATTGCCGCCTTGCAACAGGGCCAGATTCGAGCAGCGGGTCTTGACGTGTTTGAGCGCGAGCCGCTGCCCCATGACTCGCCATTGCTGCAAATGAACAACGTGGTCGCCACGCCCCACATAGGCTCGGCGACCCACGAAACCCGTGAAGCCATGGCGCAATGCGCGGTAGACAATCTACTCAGTGCCTTGGCGGGAGAGCGACCGCTGAATCTGGTTAATCCAAGTGCGTGGGAAATGCGGGTGTCAGGTTGACCGCGTTGGCCCCTTAACACACAAGCTGTGTGACGGGGCCTGACACACCACCTGGCTCTTAAATCACAAACCGCGCCACCATGCCGTTAAGGTCTATGGCCAGGCGTGACAGTTCATGGCTGGCAACGCTGGTCTGATTAGCGCCAGCAGCGGATTGGGTCGCCAGATCGCGAATATTGACCAGATTACGATCCACTTCGCGAGACACCTGGGCCTGCTCTTCAGAGGCACTGGCAATGACCAGGTTGCGCTCGTTGATTTGCGAGATGGCTGCGGTGATCTGCTCCAGCGCCACACCGGCTGAGCGGGCGAGTTCCAAGGTGGTTTGCGTGCGGTTGGTGCTCAGTTGCATCGACTGCACGGCTTCACCTGTACCGTTTTGAATGCCCGCGACCATTTGTTCGATCTCCCGGGTCGACTGCGCGGTGCGATGAGCCAGCGCGCGTACTTCATCGGCAACCACAGCAAAGCCCCTGCCCGCCTCGCCGGCACGTGCGGCCTCGATGGCCGCGTTCAAAGCCAGCAAGTTGGTCTGTTCGGCGATGGAGCGAATAACATCCAATACCTTACCGATATCACGTCCCTGCTCCGCCAGGCCTTCTACCAGATCCGATGTGGTCTGCACATCCTGAGTCATGGCCTGAATCGCTGAAACGGTCTCGACCACCCGATCACGCCCTTCACGCGCGGCTTGGGTGGACTGTTGCGACGCTTGGGACGTGGACACCGCGTTACGCGCGACCTCTTCTACGGCAGCGGTCATTTCATTAACCGCAGTAGCCGCTTGTTCGATCTCATTATTCTGTTGTTGCACGCCACGAGACGCTTCCTCGGTGACCGCGCTCAGCTCTTCGGCGGCAGACGCGAGCTGTGTAGCCGACCCGGAAATCTGTTCGATTGTCTTGCGCAGGTTCTGCTGCATGGCCACCAGTGCTTCGAGCAGGCGCGCCGGTTCGTCTTTGCCGTCGACTTCAATGTGTTTAGTCAGATTGCCACCCGCAATATCTTCTGCGGCACGGACGGCTCTCGTCAGAGGGTTGACAATGCTGCGTGTCAACAACAAGGCCAGCAACACAGTAAGTAAAGCGGCAAATACCGCGACACCCAGGATGGCGACTTTCGCCCCATCGTATTGTTGAGCGGCAATGCTGGATGATTCCTTTGCGCCATTTTTATTGATGTCAACCAACTTCCTGATTTGTTCACCCATCAAGTCAGAGGCGTCTTTCATACGGGAGTTGATCACGTTCCGCATGTCGTCGACCTTGTTTTGTCGCGACAGATCCAGCGCTTCGCCTTGCGCGTTCAAGTATTTATCAAGGGTGGCATCAAACTCTTTATATACCGCACGCTCTTCAGCTTCGGCGGGCAACGCAGCGTAGCTGGCCTTGGCTAACTGTAACTTGCTGACCAGATCACGGATTCGGACTTCGGTTTCCTGCAACAGTGCGGGTTCGCGATTGACCAGTATCCGGAAAGACGTGATACGCAGGCGCAGAACGCATTCAGCCGTCTCCCCCAGAAACCCTATGCTGGGGAGCATGTTGGTTTCCATCTCGACCGTGGCCTGCCGAATCACGCTCATGCGATTCAGCGCGAAAAAGCCCAGTGCAATCACCAACAAGGCAATAAACGCGAAGCCAAGAAAAGCGCGCGGCGCGATATTCATGTTTCGTAGCGACATGGAGTGCCTCTCTTAAAAGTATGACTAAAAGCATCCATGCCATCGGGTATTTTGAATAAAAGTGTACAGGTTCGTTCAAAACTGGAGTGTGACCCACTGCCAGGTCAGCGCACTCAATATGTATATCGGCCAGACTTTAGTTTTTATTCGCCCTGAAGAAAAATATATTTTAGGGATGACAATATGCGTACATATTGGATCCAACAAGTAACACTTAGCTTGCTATTTAAAGTGCATAAATTTGAGCGCTCCGCACTTAATAAAGTATCCGTTTAATAGGCCCTTGAAGGAAGTGAGGTAGACAAGTCTCTCACGCGTCCACACCGTAACTTGCCAGCTATTCACTAGAGTCTGCGGCAAAAAAAATATAGCCGAATGCCACCCTATGGGTGCTTTCCAAAATACGGCTATCCGGTGGGCAAACCACACAACAAGAGACGTGACCTGCATCAAGAAAACGTAAACGTTTTGTCAGGTAAGTAGAAAATCGTTCCTGCTGATCGCTACGGGTGCTACTTTATTTCTCGAAGGGTCAATGCAACTGACCCGTCCCCTGCGCATTGGAGCCAATGGAAGTGCTCGATTGAATAAGGTGGGCCGCATGAATCAAGTCACGTTTCCCAATGCATGCCAGCTGATGCGCTGGCATTTTCATCCGGTCGGTTTCGAGGCTACTATGGACGCGCCCAGCAGCATGATCGCCCGTCTGTTTGATCGCGCCAGTGGCGAAACGGTCATCGCTATCGCCGGTATCCCTTGCTCGACAGTGATGAATGCGACAGACGTCGAGCGAATCATTGAGGCCATCGAGGCTGAGCTGGAGTCGTTCATTCCACCGCAAGTGTCGGGTTTTTTGTAACACCCTGCCCGCGTCTATCGTCGAAAAACGGCTTGTCTCCTGCGATCCTGTCGGAAGCTTTGGGGACAGCCGCGTTTTCGCTGCCACTGCTGTCGATGTACCAGTAGCAATGACGCACCGCCCGGGTAATGGCAACATACGCCAGGCGCAGGACTTCGTCTTTTTGTGCGGTGTCGAACGGGTCCGCATCACCGTCCTTGCCTAATCCAGCCATTCGATAGACCTGGTTTTTGTAGGGCGACAGGGTCAAATGTTGGCAATCCCCGAGCAGAAACACCGCGTCGGCCTGCAAGCCCTTTGAGCTGTGATAGGTCAGTTGCTTGAAGCGTCTCGATTCGGGTGGCAATCCAGAGTCTTCATTAACCAGTGCCTGTAATTGCTCGGAAAACCGGGCTTTTTCACTGCTCTTGCGGTACAGCAACAGGATCGAATCGCCATCGTTGTAGTGCTGAATCAAACGCTCGGTCAGTTCATCGTCGTCGCGATCCTGCACGGTCACCGGCAGCAGCTCTTGAACACCGCCGGCCGCTTTGGCCTTCTTGCCGGCAATCGACGGTGCGGCGCGGACGATATGCTCGGCCGCGTCAATAATGTGCTGGTGGCTGCGGAAGTTGTCGCTGAGCATCACCTTGGTGGTGGCAGGCGATGAGAACTCTTTAGCGAACTCCATGAAGTATTTTGGTGAACTGCCGCGCCACCCATAGATGGACTGCCAATCATCACCGACACACATCAAGGAAGAGCGCTGCGCAGCACGCCCAATGTGCATTGAGGGGCCACGGCTGCGAATCTCCCGCAGGCTGGCGCGAATCCAAGAAACAATTTGCGGAGAAACGTCCTGAAATTCATCGATCATCAGGTGCGACAGTGGCCTTAGCAGCTCATCATTGATCCGTTTCAAGTTCTCGGGCGAAGTCTCCCCAAACAGCGCAAACATTCTGTTGTAAGTCATCACCGGCGGGGTCTGGGTGAGTAGATGCGCTTCGAACGCTTTCCAGAACAAACTCAGGGCTTCGAAGAAAAACCGATCAGGGTCATTTTCGGCGAAGCTCATCTGAGCGACAGCGGCAGGAACGTCCAGCCCCAGGTTCTCGATGAAGCTGGCAGCCGTGACAAAGGCATCCAGCACAGGCGCGGCGCTCAGCTCGCCCTTCACCTTGTAATCGAAGCCCGGACCCGCGACGGCTGATCCTGCCAGCGACTGTAAAACTCGTTTGGCGGCATCATAGTTTTCTAGCCAAATCACAGGCTTGCGGCAGAAAGCTTGAAACAGGGTGCGCTTTATTACCCACTCGGCCCAGATCGGCAACTTGGCTGTTGATCGTTTCATCTGCTGGTTTTCAGAGGGATCGAAACCCAGCACCACCCAAGCATCCAACTCGGCAATGTAGCCATGAAAATGAAATGAAAACCCATTGATTTCAACGGTTTGCCGCATAGGCTCAATGCCTTTTATCGGCCACGCCTTGGCACGAAACCACAGGTCCTCAATAGTGTCGCACAGCTCCTCATCACGCTTGGCCGACAACTCGGTCACCGTGATACGTTTCTGTACGTCCGGATGATCGCGGTCCAGCTCCTTGAGCTGCAACGCATGGCGATACAAGGGGGCCATGACCTCGCGAAACCGCTCGCTGCTTGCGTACAGATCCCGATAGCAGAGATTCAGTTGCTGACGTTGCGCGTCGTTTATCCGCAAATCGAACGGGTTACTGTCGGCACCCTCTTCCCCGCTGAGTGCAGCCTGATTAGTCAGGTTCTCGAAGGCGCGTAACTGGCTGAAACCCGGCAGGCTGCGTACCCATGGCAGGATCCGCGAATGAAAGGTGCGCACCAGGTCGCGACCTTCTTTGAGGCTCAAGCTACGCCCCCACAGCGCCATAATCTGGATGAGCTTATTGATGAAGTCCTTACGCGACTCGCGCGTGAACGTCACCACGGTCATGGAACCGAGTTCAAAGCCGAGGTAATGGCTCAACAGGAGAATACGCAGCACCAGCGATGTGGACTTACCCGCACCGGCACCGGCAATGACATAGGTAGACGGTGTGTCGCTGAAAATCATCTTCCATTGTGCGGCACTGGGCTGGGCATGACTGGGCAGCTTTAGCGCGACATCGGCTTTGATGCGTTTTTTAAGGTCTGCAGTGAGCGCCAGGCGCCAGTCATCGAACAGGTGATCGTCGATGCGCGGGCCACGGTGTTCGGCGGGGCGGGTGTCGCGGATCAGCAACACGTGCTGGCTGTCCTCTACCGCGTCGAGCCGACCTTCTGCGTAACCTTCGTTCATGCCTTCAGCGTGGCCGTTGAGGTAGCCATCGGCATGCCCTTGCAACCAGGACGGCACATGCTGCGAGCGCAAGCCCGTCAGGCTATGGCCGACGAGTCGTGCCAGCAGGCGTTTGAAAAAGGGCAATTGTTCAGGCGGGGACAGATCGGCAGGCAATTGATGCGGCACGCAGGCTCCAGATGTCAGCTTGTGAGCGAAGAAGGGTCTATGGTGGCTGGAATTGTCGACCAGTTCTAGCGAAATGCTTTGCCATCAGCGCGTTAGCCGATCAACTGCAGGTGCAGTCGATCGAGAGACCAATAATACGCAGACCCGACAAATCGAATAAGTAGATTGTTTTGGCGCGATTTTTCCGCTTATTTTCGATGAATAATTGATAGATGATGCTCGCCATCACCCATTGATTTATCGTTCAGCAGTACTGGTGCGAACAGCCCGGCTCTGCTTTGGAGGCCACAATCATGCTCGAATTAAGACCCTTTAACACGTTGGGCGGCGCAAACCATGGCTGGCTGAACGCACATCATCACTTCTCTTTCGCGGAGTATTACGACCCTAAGCGCATGAATTGGGGCCAGCTGCGGGTATGGAACGATGATGTCATCGCCCCGCAGACCGGCTTCCCGAAACACCCGCACCGCGACATGGAAATCATCACATACGTCCGTGAAGGTGCGATCACCCACGAAGACAATCTGGGCAACAAGGGCCGCACGGAGGCGGGTGATGTTCAGGTCATGAGCGCCGGAACCGGTATAGCCCACAGCGAATACAACATGGAATCGACTGCGACCAAGATCTTCCAGATATGGATTGTGCCTGATGAGACCGGCTCAGCGCCTTCATGGGGTGCCAAACCATTCCCTAAAGGTCAGCGTGAAGGTTTCGTCACGCTGGCCAGCGGAAAGGACGGCGATGACCAAAACCTGCGCATTCGTGCTAACGCACGTTTGGTAGCCGCCAACTTGAAGGCCGGTGAAACCGTTGAGTACCGCCTGGACGCGGGTCGCCGAGCCTATCTGGTTCCGGCTACAGGGATCATCGAGGTCAACGGTTTGCGTGCAGCAGCACGTGATGGCGTTGCGGTAGAGGATGAGCATTTGCTGCGCGTTACGGCCATTGAGGACAGTGAAGTTATTCTGGTGGATGTGGCCTGATTCCGCTTCACTCAGCAGAGCCATGACCTGAGCTGGATCGAAGACAAAGCGCGACGTCAGCAGGCCGGCCGAAGCCGGCAGCATTCGCGACTGCTACATAACAGTTATTTGCCCAGGCCATACTCTTGGACATCATCACCTGCTTTGGCCGGGTACATATAGCCTTGGCACCGAACAATCAACTCGGCCCCTTTCATTGCGTAGTTGCACCAGATCTCCGGGTAGTTGCCGTCATCACAGATAATCAGGCTGATCTTCATGCCCTTTGGACCATCGCAAACATAAGTACGGTCTCTTGGATACCAGCCCTCTATGGGGACCAAGGAATACATTTGCGGTATTTCTGGACGATTTCGCCTTGATTATCGATTACTACCAACGTGTTGTAGGGAGCTTTGTGCGGATGTTCCTCATGACGTTCACCAGTAAGTGAAAAGCCCCCACGTGTTGGCCACACTGCACGCGGCAGAAAAGATCGGAGTCTCCACCCCCGGAATGCTGAATGCAGTTGCCATCATCTCGTCGTGGTCATACATGATGCCCATCTCGTGAGTGGATTAACTGCTCAGGCCACTAGGTCAAAGTGAGCCTGCTAGCAGTAATGGTGCTGCTCTTCTGGAGCATGGTTGGCGCATTGCAGTTGATGCTGGCACGGGTGTCGATACTGATGTTCAACAGGTGCACCCACTAGAACGCCGAGCAATAAAAAGCCCGCAATCCTTCAAGGGGATAGCGAGCTTTTCTGTTTCTGGCTTTACGATGCTTCGGGCTTCGCGCTCGCCAGCTGTTCACGGGCAAACGCGCCCAAAGCGTTCAGTGCCTTGGCCGCCGAACGCAGGTAAAAGGCTTGCAGTTGAAAGACGTGCCAACGTCCGGCGTACACCTCCAGACGGCAATCCACCCCGCTGTTGACTGCGTGTTCGGCCAAACGTGTGGAATCGGATAACAGCAGCTCATGGTCGCCAACCTGAACCAGCATTGGAGGTAGCCCATACAGATCCACCTGCAACGGACTGTGCATCGCCTCGTTGGAGGCATACCAACCCAATCCCTGCTCAAGCCAACCGCGACGAATCATCGGGTCATCCTTGAGTCGCGAGGTCATTGAGGCGCCGGCAAAGTGTTCGTCGGTGACCGGCGACATTAGCAGCAGCCCTGCGGCAAAACGCTCGTAACGGTCCCGGAGCTTGAGGGCCAAGGCCAACACCAACGCAGCCCCCGCCGAATCGCCTGCCAGAAAAATCCGGTTGGCCGCATAGCCTTGGGCACGCAACGCCTCATAACAGGCCAACGCATCGTCCAGCGCCGCAGGGTAAGGATGTTCCGGCGCCAATCGGTAATCCGCTACCCACACCGACATCCCGGACGCCCTGGCCAGACGACTGGTGACGCTCCAATGTGTGTCCGGCGAGCCCAGGCAAAACGCCCCACCGTGCAGGTACAAAATGACGCCGTCATTTTCGCCTTGTTTGGGGGCAACCACCTGCACGGGGACGCCATTGACCTGCTGGCGATAACGGCTAACACCCGCGATGCCAAGCATCAGCCCGGAAAGCGCGCGGACCACCCTTCTCTGTGCGACGACGCCCAATCCAGGCCCGATCAACGACCGAAACGTGGCACGTAAAAAGCCCCGCAAAATAAAGGCATTCAGCACTTCCGGCCAATCGCGAGATTCGGCAATCGTGGTGCCGCCTTCGAACTGACGGGAAAAGCGATACGCGTGCAAGCCCGAGAATCGCGTCAACCAGCGATAGCTCAAAGTGAAACCCGGCCAATTGGTACTGTTGTTGCCAGCATCATCGACGTACCAGCTCTTGCAACCGTTCCACACGGTGTTAGCCAGGCGTTTCTGGGTCTGCCCGTGGAAACGGTCATAAACGCCTTGATCGACTTCAACCGTGTTCGCCCCCGTTGCGTTCAGCGTGCGCCAGCAGCGCATGACGTGAGCGATCTGGCTTTCCAGCATGTACACGATGGAATTGTGGCCCAAGTTGGTATTCGGGCCGTAGAGCATGAAGAAATTGGGGAAGTTTGGAACCGTCAGCCCCAGATAAGCACGGGTGCCGTCGCGCCAGGCGTGGTTAAGGTCCACACCGCCGCGCCCGACAATGCGCATCGGTGACAGAAACTCGGTGGCCGCGAACCCGGTGCCGTAGATGATCGCATCAACCTCATGCTGCTCACCATCAGCGGTTTCAATCCCGTTCTCGGTGACCAGCACAATACCGTCGGTGATCAATTCCACGTTGGGCCGGTTCATGATCTTGAGGTATTCGCTGGACAGCAGGATGCGCTTGCAGCCGAAAGGATAATCCGGGGTCAGCTTCTCCCGCAGCACGGGGTCAATCACTTGCTCGGTCAGCAGCTTGCGAAACGGAACACCCACCGCCCACTTCATCAACCCCTTGAACCGGGTAAACGCCAGCGCCCTTGATTCATACCGCATGTAGATCGAAGCTCGGTACGCCGTCATCGTCCAGGGGATATTGCGTAGCAGTGATTTTTCCCGCTCGGAGTAGGCGCGGTCTGGACGCGGTATCATGTGCGCGGGCGAGCGCTGGAACACCTTCAGGTGCTCGACCTGTTCGGCAATGGCCGGCACGAACTGGATCGCTGAAGCGCCGGTACCCACCACCGCCACCCGTTTACCCGCCAGCGAGTAACTGTGATCCCAAGTGGCCGAGTGAAAAACATGACCTTTGAAAGTATCCATGCCCGCCAGTTTAGGAAACGCCGGGCGGCTGAGCTGTCCGGTGCCACTGATCAACAAGGACGCGCTCAGTACGCTCCCGTTTTTCTGGGTGACCTGCCACAGTGAAGTGACTTCGTCGAATTCAGCGGACGCGACTTCGGCGCCAAAACGAATGTATTTACCCAGTCCATACTTGTCAGCACAGCGCCGCAGGTAGGCATGAATCTCACCCTGGGGTGCAAAGACTCGGCTCCAGTCCGGATTCAGTTCAAACGAAAACGAATACAAGTGCGAAGGCACGTCACACGCTGCGCCGGGGTAGCTATTATCCCGCCAGACACCGCCGACGTCGTGCTTTTTCTCCAGAATCACGAAGTCTTTCACGCCGGCCTTTTGCAGCGCAACGGCCATGCCGATGCCAGCGAAGCCGGTACCGATGATGATCGCAGTCAGCGGCGTTGCCGACTCAAGGTGGACATCAAAATCATGCAACGACATAAGGTGCCTCGTTCTTGTTATTGGCAGTGGTCGAGTCTTCAAATTTGAATGCCGCGACCCTGTCCTCCAGATCTTGTGGGTCCTGAAGAAAAGCCGGATCAATCCAGGGTGCATCCTGCGGGTCTTTACTCGCCAGCGACACCGCGCCGCGACTGCGTGGACGCAGCAGACAGACATGGCAGGAAAGCCCATGACCAAGGCGAAATTTGCGGGCATGGTCCTCGACTGGGGCGACGACGAAATGCAATTGAATATCCGGTTTATCCAGATCCTCGCGGGTTTTGAGAAACGCCCCGCCCTCGGCAAAATTCGAGGTCAGCATGCCCCGGCGCTCCCGGCGGAAACGACAGACCTCTTTGAGCCCAATTGTTCACCGAGGTCGCCACCATGGTCACCATGGCGGCCGGGATATTGATCAGACTGGATTGGCCGCCACCGCCCGCCTCCAAAATACAAACGCTGACATCCGGATTTTCGGCCAGCCGCCCGGCGACCAAACACCCAGCAGAACCACCGCCCACGACGATGTAATCGAAGGTCATTTTCATTGTTATTTCCCCATGCGCAAGGCAGTACAAAATGCCCAAGCATCTGCTCAGGAACATTCAATCGGGCCTTCTGACTCACCCAAGTGCCGCGACAGCCTTTTATTGTTATTAAAACGGCGAACCGTGCATGGATGATGGTGAGGCCCATCAGTAAAGAGACCCATGCTGGAAAGGGACAACTGTTTTATTATTCGGGCCAATCTTTCGCGACAGGCACACAGGCATGAGCTTTCGGGATTTTAGGCGCGGCCCGGCCAGCGCTTTGCTACTGGTGGAGTTCGGCCGCGAAAAGGGCCTGTCGGCCACCGCAGTGCTGGCCGGCTCGGGGCTGACGCAGGCGCAACTGGCCGATCCTAACGTAGAGCTGACCGCCGACCAGGAGCTAGGCGTGACCGGCAATCTACTGCAATTGCTCGGGCAGCCGCCGGGGTTAGGTTATGAAGTGGGATCGCGCTACCACTTCTCCATCTATGGCCTGTTCGGCTACGGTCTGATCAGCAGTGCTACCACCGGTGATGCACTGGCCCTGGCTCTGCGGTTTCTGCCGCTCACCTACGCGTTCACGGTTATTTCCTATGAAGAGCAAGGCAGTGATGGTGTGTTGACCTTTGCTGTGCCTGGGCTGCCGCCGGACTTGCAAGATTTTCTACTGGCTCGGGACATGGCTGCGGCGGCGGTGCTGCTCAACGAGTTGGGGGGCGAACACTTCTCGCTATCCCGTTTCACCCTCAAAGCCACTGCGCCAACGCAGCCTGGCAACGATCACGTGCTGGGCATCCCTCCCGCCTACTCGGCCAACTGCAATAGCTTGGCGTTCAATCGCGCGTTCCTGTCTCGCCCATTACCCCAGGCCAACGCCGTCACGGTGACAATGTGCGAGCAGATGTGCACGCAGTTGATGCAACGCCGAATCGCCCGCTCGGGCATGACTGCTTTGGTGCAGCACTACCTGACCAGTATCGACAATGCGCCACCGGACCTCACCTCCATGGCCCGTCTGACACACATCAGCGCACGCACCCTCAAGCGCCGATTGCACAACGAGGGCACCACCTTCCGGACACTCTTAGCCGAAGCCCGCAGCCGCAGCGCCATCGAAATGCTCAACGACTCCCGCCTGAGCCTGACCGAGATCGCCGAGCGACTGGGCTTCAGTGATCTGTCGAGTTTTTCCCAAGCGTTCAAGCGTTGGCATGGGGTGGCTCCGAGCCAGTTTCTCGGCACTGTTGGCGCTGATGCGATTTTGACCTAGGCTACTGATTTTTACTGACCCGTATGCAGCCTCTGAAATCGGGGTGCGGTAGAAATCTTGGACTACCTGGAGGTAGTTCATGTATTCATACGAAGACCGCATCCGAGCGATCAAGCTCTACATCAAACTGGGGAAGCACACCGGGGCAACTATTCGTCAGTTGGGCTACCCGGCACGGGATTCATTGCGTGCCTGGATTCACCAGTTGCACCCCGAACTGCACACGCGCGTCATTGGTCGATCTGATGGACTAGCATGGCCTCCAGCGATGAAGCAGGCTGGGGTCATCGCGCTGTGCACGCGACAAGAAAGTACGAACGCCGTGGCTCAAAAGCTGGGCGTGTGCAGGCCAACTTTGTACAACTGGAAAAATCAGCTACTCGGCCCAGAGGCATCCGCATCCATGAAACGCCGACAAAAAACTCCATCGTCACCGGAGCGAGAAGAGTTGCAGCGGCAACTTGAATCTCTTCGGCTAGACGTGCGCCGTCTGCAACTTGAGCACGACCTGTTGATGAAGGCGAATGAACTCATAAAAAAGATACGGGCATCGACCGGCAAGTCCTGACCAATAGGGAGAAGACATTGCTGGCTGATGCCCTGAGGCCGACATACTCCTTGTCAGAGCTGCTTGAAGCGCTGGGCTTGGCCCGAAGCTCCTATGTCTATCATCGAGCCCGAATGCAGGTCGCGGAAAAATACACCGAAGTGCGTCGTGCCATGGCGGACATCTTCGAGCGCAATCATCGCTGCTATGGCTACCGCCGGATGCGGGTTTCGCTGAGCAGGCAGCGTGTGCGTCTGTCAGAGAAGGTGGTGCAGCGCTTGAATGCAAAGCTGATTCGTTCGATGTCGCGCAAGGGATGCTCGCCTGACAACGCGGCTTGTGAAGGCTTCTTCGGCCGGCTGAAAACGGAGCGGTTCTATCCTCGCAACTGGCAGTCAACGAGCATCGAGCAGTTTATTCAGGCCCTGGATTTATATATTCGCTGGTACAACGAGAAACGAATCAAGATTTCTCTCGGCGCTCTCAGTCCTGTTGAGTATCGTGAGAGCCTGGGCCTCGCGGCATAACCAGTCCAAGTTTTTTGCCGCCCCCCCCCAGCACGGCGCTGCTGTTTTACGGCGCTCATAGGGATTGATGCCTTGGGCAACCAAGGTACGCGCTTCTTTGAGGCTAATTTGCGGGTAACAACCCAAGGACATGCGCTTCTGCTTGCCCGTCCAGTAGTAACGGAAAAGCCAGATCTTTCCACCGCTGGCCGTCACATTGAGCGTGAGGCCGTCACTGTCATCGAGCGTGTAGTTAATACCAGTGATTCGGGCGTGCCTAATAGACATTTCTGAGAGTGCCATCGCAAGCTCCTGAACAGAGTCAGGGCCAGATGCTCATCTCGGTACGCAAACTGCTCCAGCAACAAACCGATTTAGTACGCATCAAAATCCTGGACTTAAACGCACCGGATGGTGCTGGATTCCAGTGGTTCCCGCCGGAACGAAAAAAGGACCCGAAGGTCCTTATTTCAATCGTCACAGAATCCAATGGAATTCTGCAGCGCTATATTTGGAGCGGGAAATGAGACTCGCATCTGGCGTCCGACCCTTTGAAATCTAAGGGGTTTCTTTTCTTGCCGAAGCAGGAAAAGACTCAATTCTGGACTTGTTTTTGGGGTGTTTCAAGAGCGAAAAAAGGGGTGATTCTAAGCAAGGCTATTGGGTTCTACCCAAAGCCAATGGACGAACGATCATCAAGCTGGCAGTGTCATTTTCACAGGATCAACAGGTATGAGTCCCCCCCGAAAAGACGTCCCAACCTCCCCCGCTCACCAGGCAACTCACAACCGACGAATATCGACCACCGCAGGCAACTCTTCGGGCTGGTAGACCATGAGCAGATGTTCTGGAGCCCTCTCCCGCTCAGGATAGATGGCCGCTCGGAAGGATTGGATTAAATACTTGGCGATGGGGGCGCGGACGTTAAAAACCGTTGCTGCAGTACCCCCCATGTATTCCTCACGGACCATACGGGCCTGCTCGGCCGACAGATCCCTGTGTGGCACCAGACGCACTGCAACTATCCTGTGCCAATCTACGTCTCGATCCAGCCTTGGGAGGACGGCGTCTTCAGATGCACTTACCGCCGTAATTCGGCCAAGATTTAGGTTGCAGAAGTGCTGATGTTAGACCTGCGACAGTAAGAGCTGCCGGAAATGCCGTGAGCATAAGTTGCCTTGGGGCCTTAGAGCCCCAGGCTTCACTCGCCGACGCCTGAAAACACCTCGACAATCGTATCAATCACCGCATATACCCTCGCGGTATGCGGCAGATCTGCACGGGGAACTCCGGCACGACGCATGCCGCCTGCGGTTCAACAGTTCCGGGACCAGAGGCATGCCCTTGTCACCTTGCACAGTACCTGCACCAACTAATGGGTTTCCAGCAAGCGGCGAAAAGGCAACAGGGCGGTGGGGAATACCAAGGTAAATTCGTATACCCTATCTAAAATTCATTCCAAACGATCGCCACCGTGACCCTACCAATGCTCAATGCTCCAGACCTTGGCAATACGCCGTCGACTTCAGAGATCATCACCCGTCATTTACGTGACGCCATCGTCGCCGGACATTTCGCCGAGGACGAGCCGATTCGCCAGGACGACATCGCCCGCCAGTTCAACGTCAGCAAGATTCCGGTGCGCGAAGCCCTTAAACGCCTGGAAGCAGAAGGGCTGGTGATATTTCAGCGCAATCGCGGGGCCATGGTCACGCGTATCTCCGAGCCGGAGCTGGCGCAAATGTTTGAAGTGCGCATGCTGCTCGAAGACAAGGTGCTGCGCCTGGCTATTCCGAATATGACCGAGGAAACCTTCACCCGGGCTGAACGTATCTGCCAGGAGTTCATCGGCGAAAACGATGTGGGCCGCTGGGCCGAGCTCAACTGGGAGTTGCACGCCTGCCTGTATGAACCGGCGCAACGCCCGTTCCTGGTAAGCATGATCCGTTCGGTCAACGACAAACTGGAGCGTTACTTGCGCATGCAGATGAGCCTCTCGGCGGGCAAGGAGCGGGCCGACCATGAGCACCGGGAAATCCTTGAAGCCTGCCGCGCCGGTGATGTGGATCGCGCCGTGGTGCTGCTTGACGAGCACATTGCCGGTGTCTGCAAAACCTTGCTGGAACATCTACCCTGCGCTAAATAGCCGCCAGCCCCACTGTGCTGATTTCGTCATCGAGTCTTGGTAAATCCATCAAGCCGCCCAGCCCCCGCATGGGCCACTCTTTCGCTCACTCATCTGAACGGACGTGGCCCCCATGAAGCGCATCACTGTGATCGACTCCCACACCGGCGGCGAACCGACCCGCCTGGTGACCGACGGCTTTCCTGACCTGGGCAACGGCAGCATGGCCGAGCGCCGGCAACGGCTGGCCGAGGAGCATGACCAGTGGCGCGCCGCCTGTATGCTCGAGCCACGGGGCAGCGACGTACTGGTGGGGGCGTTGTTGTGCGAGCCGGTCGACCCTACGGCCTGTGCCGGGGTGATTTTCTTCAACAACGCCGGCTATCTGGGCATGTGCGGCCACGGCACCATTGGCCTGGTGGCCTCACTGGCACATGCGGGCAAGATCGGCGCTGGCGTACACCGTATCGAAACCCCGGTGGGCACGGTTGAAGCAACGCTGCACCTCGACCGCTCGGTGAGCGTGCGTAACGTCCCGGCCTACCGTTATCGCAAAGCCCTGGCGCTGCACGTGCCCGGCATCGGTGAAGTGGTGGGTGACGTCGCTTGGGGCGGCAACTGGTTTTTTCTGATTTCTGACCATGGCCTGGAAGTCACGGGGAGCAATCTCGATGCCTTGACCGCCTACACCTATGCCGTGCAACAAGCTCTGGAAGCCCAAGGCGTTCGCGGTGAAGATGGTGGTCTGATCGACCACATCGAACTGTTTGCCGACGACCCGCAAGCCGACAGCCGCAACTTCGTGCTGTGCCCCGGCAAGGCCTACGACCGCTCACCGTGCGGCACCGGCACCAGCGCCAAACTGGCGTGCCTGGCCGCCGACGGCAAGCTACAACCGGGCCAGATATGGCGCCAGGCCAGCGTGATCGGCAGCGAATTCGAAGGCTCTTACGAAACCCTGGGTGAGTGCATCGTGCCGACCATTCGTGGCCGTGCCTATATCAGCGCCGAAGCCACCCTGCTGATCGATCAGGACGACCCATTCGCCTGGGGCATACGCCCGTGAGCGAGGACCCAGTGGCCGATGTGATCGTGATCGGCGCCGGGATCATCGGTGCTGCCTGTGCTCAGGCGCTAGCCCGTCGCGGTTTGCGGGTGCTAGTGCTCGACGCGGGCCTGCCCGGCGCCACAGCCGCTGGCATGGGCCATTTGCTGGTGCTGGACGATAACCCGGCCGAACTGGCCTTGAGCCAATACTCCCTGCAACGCTGGCGTGAAACGGCACCGGCCATGCCTGAAGACTGCGCCTATCGCCGCAACGGGACCCTATGGCTGGCCGCCAATGCCGAAGAAATGGCCATCGCCCACAGCAAATACCTCAATCTGCAAGCACAGGGCGTGCCTTGCGAATTGATCGGCAGAGCCGAACTGCGCACGCGTGAACCGGCGTTGCGCGAAGGTCTGGAGGGTGGATTGTTGATCAATGGCGACGGCATTCTCTATGCCCCCGCCACCGCCCGCTGGATGCTTGAAAACCCGAGTATCCGTCAGCGTCAGGCGCGGGTTGTGGAAGTGGACGGCAGCCGTGTACGCCTCGACGATGGTCACTGGCTAAGCGCCGAAGCGGTGGTGCTGGCCAACGGCATTCAGGCAAACGAGCTGTGCCCTGAGCTGCCCATCGAACCGAAGAAAGGTCACTTGCTGATCACCGACCGCTACCCTGGCACGGTCACCCACACCTTGGTCGAACTCGGATACGTCACCAGCGCCCACAATGCCAGCGGGCCGTCGACCGCTTGCAATATCCAACCGCGCCCCACCGGGCAATTATTCATTGGCGCCTCAAGGCAATTTGGCACCACTGACCCACAGGTCGAAGGCTGGATGCTGGCCAAAATGCTCAAACGTGCCACCGAATACATGCCGGGGCTGGCCCAGCTCAACGCCATCCGCGCCTGGACCGGATTCCGCGCTGCCAGCCCCGATGGCATGCCGTTGGTGGGCCAACACCCACAACACAAAGGCTTGTGGCTGGCGGTCGGTCACGAGGGGCTGGGCGTCACCACTGCGCCCGGCACTGCGGATCTGTTGGTTGCGCAGTTGTTCGATGAACCGCCGCCTTTAGCCCCGCAACCTTATCTGCCACAACGTTTTCTCGGAGAGCCCGTCTATGCCTGAATTGACCCTGGACGGCCGCGCCCTATGGGTAGCCGAGGGCACCAGTGTCGCCGCCGCACTGGCCTTGGGCGGGGACGGCAGCAGCCGCACTTCGGTCAACGGTCAGCGCCGCGCGCCACTGTGTGGCATGGGTGTTTGTCAGGAATGCCGAGTGATCATTGATGGGCGTCGCCGCCTAGCCTGCCAGACCCTGTGCCGTGATGGCATGCGCGTGGAGACTCGAGGATGAGCGAATACACCGACCTGCTGATTATCGGCGCCGGCCCCGCTGGCATGGCTGCCGCTCTCTCCGCCGCGCCCAGCGGCGCGCGCATTGTGCTGCTCGACGACAACCCTTGGACCGGTGGACAAATCTGGCGCGACGGCCCGCGCGCCAGCCTGCCGTCCCAGCCTCGGCGCCTGCGTGAACGACTGGCGGCCTGCGCCAACATTCGCCACTACCCTGCGACGCGGGTTATCGCCAACGTCGGCGTCAAGACTCTGTTAGTGGAAGACAACGAACACGGCTGGTGCATCGGGTACGACAAACTGATCTTGTGCACAGGTGCCCGCGAATTGCTCCTGCCCTTCCCCGGCTGGACGCTGCCCGGCGTTACGGGTGCCGGGGGCTTGCAGGCGCTGATCAAGGGCGGCCTGCCGGTGCAGGGTGAACGTCTGGTCATCGCTGGCAGCGGTCCGTTGTTGCTGGCCAGTGCCGCCACCGCCAAAAACAAAGGCGCTCAGGTACTGCGTATCGCCGAACAAGCCTCCCGCGCCGCCGTCGCCGGTTTTGCCGCCCAGCTACCGCGTTGGCCACACAAACTGCTGCAGTCCTTCGCCTTGTTCGATGCGCAGTACCGCCCCCAGACCCACGTTCTCGCCGTTTTAGGTCACAGCCGCGTCGAAGGCGTACGCCTTCGACAGCAGGGCAAGGTCGTCGAAATGGCCTGCGATCGACTGGCCTGCGGTTTTGGCCTGATCCCCAATACCCAACTCGGCCAGGCCTTGGGCTGCGCCCTCAATGGCCAGACGATCGCCGTCGATCAATGGCAGGCAAGCAGTCTCGCCGACCACTACGCGGCAGGCGAATGCACCGGTTTCGGCGGCAGTGAATTGGCGTTGGTCGAAGGGCATATCGCGGGGCTGGCCGCCGTTGGAGAGCAAAAAGCCGCACAACGACTTTGGTCACGCCGGACTCGCTGGCAAGGTTTTGCCAAGGCACTGAACCACACGTTCGCCCTGGACCCAACGCTCAAAACCCTGGCCGAACCCGATACCCTGGTCTGCCGTTGCGAAGATGTGCTCTACTCGGCGCTGACCGAACACCGCCACTGGCGCGAAGCCAAACTGGCGACCCGCTGTGGCATGGGTGCTTGCCAGGGACGGATTTGCGGTGGCGCGTTGCACCACCTGTTTGGCTGGCAGGCTCCGGCACTGCGTCCGCCGTTCAGCCCGGCGCGTATCGAGACCTTCTTGTGCCTGGACGACAACCCGCCCGCGTGAATCATGCGCCGGGACTTTCGGGCACGGCGCCGAGTCTCTATGATCCCAAAGATCGCCACCAGGCCTTCAACGCCATGTATGTCTCGCTTAACAGCCTTAAGCCCTGCGATTTGCCCTCTTTGCTGAGCAGCCTGCAGCCGATCGCGCCGCTGCTCGACACCCTCTCGGACGTGGTGTTTTTTATCAAGGACGGTGAAGCCCGCTACGCCTTCGTCAACCAGACCCTGGCCAGGCGCTGCGGCTTCAAGCACAGCCACGAGCTCCTGGGACTCACCGCCGACAACGTGTTCCCCGAACGGTTCGGCCCGCTCTACGCCGAGCAGGATCGCCGGGTTCTAGCCAGCGGCCGAGAACTGGTAGACCAGCTCGAGTTGCACCTTTATTACGGTAACCAGCCCGTGTGGTGTCTGACCCAAAAACTCGCCCTGCTCGATGCCCAAGGCCATGTCGTCGGCCTGGCCGGTATCTCCCGCGATCTGCAATTACCCCAGTCCACTCACCCCGCTTTCCAGAAACTGGCGGCAGTGGATGCCCATATCCGTAACCACTTCGCCCACCCTATCAGCCTCGCCGAGCTGACTGCGATCGCCGGGCTCTCGGTGGCGCAACTGGAACGTCACTGCAAGCGCATCTTCCACCTCACCCCGCGGCAGATGATTCACAAGGTACGTCTGGAAGAAGCCTCGCGCTTGTTGCTGGACAAAGACCTGCCCATCACCGACATCGCTCTGCGCTGCGGTTACACCGACCACAGCGCGTTCAGTCGCCAGTTCCGCGCTTTGACTAGCCTGTCGCCCAGCCAGTACCGCGAAACCCATCGCTGAAAGACTCACCATGAGTGCTCCCATAAGAGGCGCGCACGGGGCGATTCGCTCCCTTATGTAACACCCGTCTGATCCACGCCGTTGCGATTTATCTCTGCCTCTTCTACATACGCATCGTGTGAGACAGATACCGCAAGGCCTCGTAAATAATTCCCAGCCAACATCAGAAACAGGCACGCCGATTGCTAACTAGATATCGTATACGAAATAACATAGACGATAAGCAGCAGCAATTTTCCGATAACGAGGCCTCTATGAAAAACCCTGCATTTGCCGTAGCCCTCAGCGCTGTTCTCAGTACCTCTTTCATCGCCACAGCTCAGGCCGACAAGCTTGATGACATCATCGGTTCAGGCAAGCTGCGCTGCGCCGTGACCCTGGACTTCCCCCCCATGGGTTTCCGTGACGAAGCCAACAAACCTGTCGGTTTCGACGTGGACTATTGCAACGATCTGGCGAAGATCCTAGGGGTCGATGCCGAAGTGGTTGAAACGCCGTTCCCGGACCGCATTCCGGCGCTGGTTTCCGGGCGTGTCGACGTGATCGTTGCCTCGACCTCCGACACCCTCGAACGCGCCAAGACGGTGGGGCTGACGGTGCCTTACTTCGCCTTCCAAATGGTCGTACTGACCCGCGACAACACCGGCATCAACAGTTTCGACGACATCAAGGGTAAGGCCCTGGGCAATACCAGCGGCACCTTTGAAGCCATCGCTCTGGAAAAAGACGTGAAGAGCTGGGGCACTGGCAGCTTCCGCGCCTATCAGTCGCAAAACGATACCCTGTTGGCCGTTGCACAAGGCCACATCGACGCCACCGTCGTCACCAATACTGTTGCGGCCGCGACCATTAAATCGGGCAAGTACAAGGGCCTGAAAATCGCCGGTAACGCACCCTATGTGATCGACTACGTATCCTTGGGCGCCAAGCGCAGCGAGTACGGCCTGATCAACTACCTCAATCTGTTCGTCAACCAGCAAGTGCGTAGCGGTCGTTACAAAGAACTGTTCGTCAAATGGGTCGGCACCGAGATCCCTCCGACCGACTTGACCGTGCCAAAAGTTTACTACTGAGGTGTCCGGTATGCCTGGCAAGCCCACTTCCCTGACCGGGCGTAGCCTGGTCGCGGGTGCCGCCGAAGGTGCTCTGTTGTTCACCGACGTCGGCTTGAGTTTTTGGGGCGGAGTCGACGCTCTCAGCGGCGAGGTGATCGACCGTCACCATCCCCTCAGCGGTGAACACCTGGCCAACTGCGTGCTGGCCATTCCTAGCGGCCGTGGCTCCTGCACCGGCAGCAGCGTGATGATGGAGCTGATCAGTAATGGCCACGCGCCGGCGGCACTGGTGTTGGCCGAAGCCGATGAAATCCTGACCCTGGGCGTGCTCGTGGCACAGACCCTCTTCGAACGCTCCCTGCCGGTGCTCTGCATCGGCAGGGAGGCCTTTGCCGCCTTGCGGGGCCAGGCCTTTGCGCGAGTCGACGACACCCGTCTGACGCTGTTCGACCAGCCCCCTACCGATGCCTCGCAAGGGCACGGCACGGCTGTACTTGAGCCTGAGCCAGCAGATGCAACCTCTGTCGAACTCACCACCCACGACCAGCAACTACTGGCAGGCGAACATGGCAAAGCGGCCCGGGTGGCGATGCACATCGTTCTGCGCATGGCCCAGTTGCAAGGCGCGAAAAGCCTGATAGATGTCACCCAGGCCCACATCGACGGCTGCATTTATACGGGACCCGCGAGCCTGCGCTTTGCCCAACAGTTGGTGCAGTGGGGCGCGAAAGTACGGGTGCCAACAACCCTCAATTCCATCTCCGTTGACCAGCGTCGCTGGCGCGAACTGGGCATCGACCCGGCACTGGGCGAACCCGCCAGTGCTTTGGGCGATGCCTACATGGCAATGGGCGCTCAAATGAGTTTCACCTGTGCCCCTTACCTGCTCGACAGCGCCCCCAAGGTCGGCGAGCAAATCGTCTGGGCAGAATCCAACGCGGTGGTCTACGCCAACAGCGTGCTCGGCGCACGCACCCTTAAATACCCGGACTACTTGGACATCTGCATTGCCCTAACCGGTCGTGCGCCCTTGATCGGCTGTCACCTGGACGCCCAACGCAAGGCGCAACTGCTCATCAAACTGCCCGACCTGGACGAGTTGGACGATGCTTTTTATCCCTTGCTCGGTTACCACATCGGCGCGCTGGCCGGCCGTCGGATCCCCCTGGTGTTGGGGTTGGCTCAGGCCAAGCCGACGCTGGATGATCTGAAAGCCTTCGGCGCGGCCTTTGCCACCACCTCTGCGGCGCCCCTGTTCCATATCGCAGGCGTCACACCAGAAGCCCTCGACCCAGCCCTGGTGCTGGAGCCGGGCAATCCGATACCGGGGATAAACATCAGGCTCAAAGACCTGTTGCTCAGTTGGCGCGAGCTCAACAGTGCCCGCGACAACCAGGTGGATGTGGTGTCGCTGGGTAACCCGCACTTCTCCCTCAGCGAGTTCGCTCATTTGGCACGTTTGTGTGCGGGCAGGCACAAGCACCCGGACGTGGTTGTGGCGATCACCTGCGGCCGCGCCGTACTGGAACAAGCGCGCAACGCCGGACACATCGCCGTTCTAGAAGCCTTTGGTGTGACTCTGGTCACCGACACTTGCTGGTGCATGCTCGGTGAACCGGTGATCCCGCCCGCAGCCCGGACATTGATGACCAACTCGGGCAAATACGCCCACTACGCGCCAGGTTTGGTCGGCCGGCCAGTGCATTTCGCAAGTCTTAGTGAGTGTGTCGAGTCCGCCTGTAGCGCTAAGGCCAGTGGTCGTTTACCCACATGGTTGCAACCCGCTGCCACTCTGGAGAGCCCCGCGCATGTTTGACTACACCTTCCAATGGCGCTCAGTACTGCGCGCCCTGCCGGACATGCTCGCAGGTGCCTGGGTAACCTTCGAAACCGCCGCGCTGTCGATGATTTTCGGAGTGCTGATCGCGCTGGCCCTGACCGTGATACGTGAAGCACGTTACCCGCTGTTGCGCGGCATCGGCAACGGCTGGGTTTCGATTGCGCGCAACACCCCGTCGCTGTTCCAGATATACGTCCTGTACTTCGGTCTGGGCTCCCTCGGACTGCATGTCAGCTCATGGTTCGCCTTGCTGGCCGGGATCACCTTTAACAACGCCGGTTACCTGGCGGAAAACTTCCGGGGAGGCCTCAAGGCTGTACCCAGCACGCAGATGCGCGCCGCGCGGTCCTTGGGCATGAGTGCGTTCCAGGCCTACCGGATGATCATCGTTCCGCAATTGCTGCGCATCGTGTTCTATCCGTTGAGCAACCAGATGGTCTGGGCTGTGCTGATGACGTCGCTGGGGGTGATCGTCGGGCTTAACAACGACCTCACTGGCGTGACTCAAGACTACAACGTCAAAACGTTCCGTACCTTTGAATACTTCGCCCTTGCCGCGGCGCTGTATTACCTGATTGCCAAGTTGATCGTAGCGGTAGCCCGGCTGATGGCCTGGCGGCTGTTCCGTTACTGAGGACGAGCCTATGTTTTCCACCAGTTTCTCCTGGAATGACCTGCTGTTTCTGCTCGACGGTGCATGGGTCACCCTGCAACTGACCTTCTGGGCAATCATGCTCGGCTCCTTCGCCGGACTACTGTTCGGCCTGCTGCGCGCCTTGCTGCCAAGGGCAAGCCTACCGCTGGCCTGGGTACTGGACGTGTTTCGCAGTGTGCCGTTGCTGATCCAGTTCGTGCTGTTCAACTCGCTCAAGAGCATCGTCGGCTTGAACATCAGCGCCTTCAGCGTCGGCTGCATCGTGCTGGGGGTTTACGCCGCGGCGTACTTCACCGAAATAGTGCGCAGTGGCGTGCTCGCCGTGCCGCTTTCCGTCCGGCGCGCCAGCCGGTCCCTGGGCCTGAGTTACCTGCAGGACCTGCGCTGGATCGTACTGCCGATAGCCTCGCGCGTGGCCTTCCCCGGCTGGCTGAATCTGGTGCTCAGCGTGATGAAAGACACCGCGCTGGTGATGTGGATCGGCATCGTCGAACTGCTGCGGGCCTCGCAAACTATCGTGACCCGCATCCAAGAGCCCCTGCTGGTGCTGTGCGTCGCAGGCCTCATCTATTACGTCATGAGCCTGGTGGTCGCACGCCTGGGCGCCCGTCTGGAAAGAAGGTGGCAAGAAAATGATTGAGATCGATAACGTGTACAAATCCTTCGGCGACCTTGACGTGGTCAAGGGTGTCAGCCTGACGGTGAACAAGGGTGAAGTGGTGTCGATCATAGGCGGCTCCGGCTCCGGAAAATCGACCCTGCTGATGTGCATCAACGGCCTGGAGCCAATCCAGAAAGGCAGCATTCGCGTCGACGGGATCGAGGTTCACAGCAAAGCCACCAACCTCAACCGCTTGCGCCAGAAGATCGGCATCGTGTTCCAACAGTGGAACGCCTTTCCCCATTTGACCGTACTGGAAAACGTGATGCTCGCGCCGCGCAAAGTGCTCGGAAAAAGCCGCGAAGAAGCCGAGGCCCTGGCGGTCCGGCAACTAACGCATGTGGGCTTGGGCGACAAGCTCAAGACCTTCCCCGGCAAGCTGTCCGGCGGTCAACAACAACGCATGGCCATCGCCCGCGCCCTGGCAATGTCACCGGACTACATGCTGTTCGACGAAGCCACCTCGGCGCTGGACCCGCAACTGGTGGGCGAAGTGCTGGACACCATGCGCATGCTCGCCGAAGACGGCATGACCATGGTGTTGGTGACCCACGAAATCCGGTTTGCGCGGGACGTGTCCGACCGCGTGGCGTTCTTTCGTAACGGCCTGGTGCACGAGATCGGCTCGCCCGACCAAGTCATCGGTAACCCTATACAGCCGGAAACGGCCGCCTTCCTCAAATCGGTCAAATAGGAGCAGGTAATGCGCTCATCAAAAATCATTCATGTGGTCAGCTGTCATGCCGAAGGGGAAGTCGGCGATGTGATCGTCGGCGGTGTTGCACCGCCACCCGGCGCCACGATCTGGGAACAGTCGCGCTGGATCGCCAAGGATGAAACCCTGCGCAACTTCGTACTCAACGAACCGCGCGGCGGTGTGTTCCGTCACGTTAATTTGCTGGTCCCGGCCAAAGACCCGCGAGCGCAAATGGCCTGGATCATCATGGAACCGGCAGATACCCCGCCAATGTCTGGCTCCAACTCGCTGTGCGTGGCCACGGTGCTGCTCGACAGCGGCATCCTGGCCATGACCGAACCGCAAACCCACTTGGTGCTCGAAGCCCCGGGAGGCTTGATCGAAGCCGTGGCCGATTGCCGCGACGGCAAAGTCGAACGGGTGGAAATCAAGAACGTACCCTCCTTCGCTGACCGTCTCGACGCCTGGATCGAAGTTGAAGGAATAGGCGCGCTGCAAGTCGACACGGCCTATGGCGGCGACAGTTTCGTGATCGCCGATGCACTGCGCCTCGGCTTCTCGATTTGCCCTGACGAGGCGGCAGAGCTAGTGGAGGTCGGACTGAAAATCACCCGCGCAGCCAACGAACAATTGGGCTTTGTCCATCCACTGAACCCTGAGTGGTCACACATTTCCTTCTGCCAGATCGCGGCCCCCATCGTTTATGAAAATGGGATTGCCACCGGCGCCAACGCGGTGGTGATTCGGCCCGGAAAGATCGACCGCTCCCCCACTGGCACCGGTTGCTCAGCGCGCATGGCGGTGATGCAGGCCAAAGGCTTGATGCGCGTGGGCGATCACTTTGTCGGTCGCTCGATCATAGGTTCGGAGTTCCACTGCCGCATCGATTCGCTGACGCAAGTGGCCGGAAGACCCGCTATTTACCCCTGCATTTCTGGCCGGGCGTGGATTACGGGCACCCACCAATTGCTGCTGGACCCGAGCGATCCATGGCCCCAAGGCTACAGACTGTCGGACACCTGGCCTGGCGCCTGATAGCTGACTCGCTGACTTTCAAACACAAATAACACCCGAAAAACAAACTAAAAAAGTATTGGTCTGATCCCAGACTCTAGAATATCGTATACGAAATACAATATAAATAACCGGAGGCAATTATGAGCAAGCGCATAGGCTGGAGTGGCGTCTTCCCAGCAGTGACCACTCAATTCAACGACGATTTCTCCATCAACCTGGAGAAAACTCATCAGGTAATCTCGAACGTAATTCGTGATGGTGTGTCGGGTCTGGTGGTGTGTGGTTCGGTGGGTGAGAACACGTCCCTGACCGCCGAAGAAAAAATCGCCGTGACTGAAGTGGCGGTTGACGCCTCACGCGGCCGGGTGCCAGTGATCTGTGGCGTCGCAGAGTTCACCAGCGTGCAAGCCGCCAAAGTCGCCAACGCCGTGCGCAAGGCCGGTGTCGATGGCGTGATGCTTATGCCAGCTCTGGTGTACGGCTCCAAGCCGTTCGAAACCGCCGAACACTACCGCTACGTAGCCAAGAACGCCGATGTGCCGCTGATGGTTTACAACAACCCGCCGATCTACAAAAACGACGTGACCCCGGACATCCTGATTTCACTGGCCGACTGCGATAACGTGGTGTGTTTCAAGGACTCCTCTGGCGACACCCGTCGCTTCATCGACGTGCGCAATGAAGTGGGCGATCGATTTGTGTTGTTCGCCGGTCTCGATGACGTGGTGCTGGAAAGCATCGCCGTGGGCGCAGAAGGCTGGGTCTCGGGCATGTCCAACGTGTTCCCTAAAGAAGGCGAAACCATCTTCCGCCTGGCTAAGGCCGGCCGCTTTGCCGAAGCCATGCCGATCTACGAATGGCTGATGCCGATCCTGCATCTGGACGCCCGTGCCGACCTGGTGCAGTGCATTAAGCTGTGCGAAGCCATCGCTGGTCGTGGTAGCGCGTTGACCCGTCCGCCACGCCTGGCACTGCCACAAGCTGAACGTGAATACGTCGAGCAGATCATGGCCAAAGCGCTGGCAAACCGTCCGGACCTGCCGGACGTCGGTCTCTGAGTGATTGCCGGGCTGAGCCTTGCGGCCCAGCCCGGCTGCTTCTCTCTGCGTGTTTACAAGAAACGCCAGCATGTCCACTCAAGCCTCGCGCGCAATCACCCTCGGGACTGAAACGGGTCGTGGCCCCGCTCGCCAGGGTGATTCACGGGGCTGAGTCACCCTTCCACACAGGAGTTTTTCATGCCCGAGATCATCGGCCACAACTACATCGGTGGCGCACGCAGCGCTGTGGGCACTATCACTCTGCAAAGCCATGACGCCAGCAGCGGTCAAGCTTTGCCCTATCACTTCGTGCAAGCGACCCCTGAAGAAGTGGACGCCGCCGCCCAAGCTGCCTCCGCAGCCTACCCGGCCTTTCGTACCTTGCCGGCCAGCCGCCGCGCGGAGTTTCTCGAGGCCATCGCTACGCAACTGGATGCCCTGGGTGATGAGTTCGTCGCCTTGGTCACCCGCGAAACCGCACTGCCTACCGGGCGCATCCAAGGTGAACGCGGGCGCACCAGCGGCCAGATGCGCCTGTTTGCCCACGTCCTGCGCCGAGGCGACTTCTACGATGCGCGTATCGACCGTGCCCAGCCTGAACGCCAACCGCTGCCACGGGTAGACCTGCGCCAATACCGAATAGGTGTTGGCCCGGTCGCAGTGTTCGGCGCCAGCAACTTCCCCCTGGCATTCTCCACCGCCGGTGGCGATACCGCTGCCGCGCTGGCAGCCGGTTGCCCGGTGGTGTTCAAGGCCCACAGCGGGCACATGGCGACTGCCGAGCGAGTGGCCAACGCGATCATCCGCGCCGCCGAACAAACCAACATGCCCAAAGGCGTGTTCAACATGATTTACGGTGCGGGTGTCGGCGAGACCCTGGTCAAGCACCCGGCCATTCAGGCGGTCGGCTTTACCGGTTCGCTCAAGGGTGGCCGCGCCCTGTGCGACATGGCTGCCGCACGGCCGCACCCCATTCCTGTGTTCGCGGAAATGAGCAGCATCAACCCGGTGCTGGTGTTACCCGAAGCCCTGCAGCTACGTGGTGAGAAAATCGCCCGTGAACTCGCCGCCTCAGTGGTCCTCGGCTGTGGTCAGTTCTGCACTAAACCCGGATTGGTGATAGGTATTTGCTCCCCTCAACTGAACGTATTCATTGAGCATCTCAGCGCTCTGATGGTCGAACAGCCGGGACAAACCATGCTCAACACCGGCACGCTCGACAGCTACAGCAAGGGCCTACAGGCATTGCACGCGCATCCGCGAATCACTCACCTGGCCGGCTGTGAACAACAGGGCAAGCAGGCCCAGCCCCAGTTGTTCAAGGCCGACGTGAGCCTGCTGCTCAACGGCGACCCGCTGCTGCAGGACGAGGTCTTCGGTCCGGCCACGGTGTTGATTGAAGTGGCCGACAAGGCCGAACTGCAACGGGCACTGCAGTGCTTGTACGGTCAACTCACCGCCACACTGATTGCCGAAACCGGTGATCTCAAAACCCATGGAGAACTGCTCTCGCTGCTCGAACAGAAGGTCGGTCGGGTGCTGTTCAATGGCTACCCTACAGGTGTCGAAGTCTGCGACGCGATGGTGCATGGCGGGCCCTACCCGGCCACCTCCGATGCCCGCGGCACTTCGGTTGGCAGCGTGGCCATCGAGCGCTTTCTGCGTCCGGTGTGCTACCAGAACTGCCCGGATGCGCTACTGCCCGAACCGCTTAAAGACGCCAATTCACTGGGCATTGCCCGCTTGGTCGACGGCAACAGCACCCGCCAGCCGCTGTGACGGTAACTCGCGAGTGCAGGAGGAATAGTGCTCCATGAGGTGGGGGCTGACTCCGATCAATGATGGGTTGGCCCCTGCAAGGGGCAGAAGAAAAACTTAACGTCGTGTCCGGGATTAGTTGACCACTGCGCAACATCCTATTATGGATTATGGAGTCCGTGAAAAACGCTTGGAAAGAACCACTAACGTGTTTGATTCGACCGTAGCAGTCATTCCCGTGGTTTGCGGCCAAGACAGCACGCACTCCGCAATCGCTGGCTCCAGTTCGACCCTCACTCTTCTTGTCAGCGCACGTGCACCGAAGCGTGAGTCATGGTTACGACACAGCCATGCACTTGCCGCATCGTCAAGAACCAGATTACGGCGATGCTGATCAAGGCGCTGATTCAGCAGCGCCATTTCGATCTGCAACAGCGCTTTCAGCCATTGGTCTTCAATACGCTCGAAGACCAGTATACGGTCGATACGGTTCAGAAATTCCGGTTCAAAACAGTCATGCAGCGCCCGTTCCAATACACCCTCCTCGCCTTTTGGGGCTACACCGAACCAACGCCTCCAACCGCGCGTGAAACGCTCTCGGTGCCTGCTGGCTTGCTGCGCGCCTATATTACTCGTCATAAAGATCAGGCTGTTTCGAAAGTCCAGCGTTCGACTACCGCCCGCTAGCGTCAGCTGGCCGTTTTCCAGGATACCGAGCAAGCTGCGCACGACTTCCTTGCTGGCTTTTTCCAGCTCGTCGAACAACACGATCCCAGGGCGGCTAAACGTGCCCTGAATCAGCTCGCTATTGAACAGACTGACGCCTTCTTTGCTACCGACATAACCGGGTGGCGCGCCGGTGAGCGCCGCCGAGTAGTGCTCCTGGGCCAGGGTATGCATGTCGATGCGACAAAAAGCATCGGCACGACCGTGTATAGCCATGGCCAGCAGGCGCACGATCTCCGTTTTACCGACACCGGTCGGGCCCATGAACAGGTTTACCGTCAAGGGCCTCTCGCGCTCACCAATATCGGCTTTGACGACCTTAAGCACTGCTTCGATTGTAGCTAAGGCGGCATCCTGGCCGACGATACGGCTACGCAGCAGAGCCATCACCTGAGCAGGATCGAAGACAAAGCGCGACGTCAGCAGGCCGGTCGAAGGCGGTGTGGCAGGCTGGTTCGGCTGCTGGTGATTGTGCTCAACACGATCATTGGCGAAAGGCATGTTCTAGCCTGCGGTTTTTTCTTTGCCACCGTGGGGAAGTTCACCCACAGGGCAATCAGCCACGCCGATAGTGCCGCGGGTGAGTTTTTCCACATTCTCCTGAGCTTTCTGCGCGTCCAGAACCCAGGTCCGGTAAAAATCAAACGGACAGTCGGCCACGCCCTTGTCGCCGTCGCCGGAGTTATAGACCCCGGTGTAACCGCGATGCAGTAGCTTGAACAGATGATTCTGCGACTGGTCGTTGGCACGGGCATCGCGAATTTGCGAGATAGATAACTGGGCATACTGAATACCCATTTCTTCTTCGCCGCATTCGCCCAAGGTCCGACCGTCGAAACCAATAATCGCCGAGTGTCCAAAGTAAGAGTACACACCGTCGAAGCCGGCAGCATTGGCGACCGCTACGTAGCAGTTATTGGCCCAGGCCATACTCTTGGACATCATCACCTGCTGCTCTTTGGCCGGGTACATATAGCCCTGGCACCGAACAATCAACTCGGCCCCTTTCATTGCGCAGTCGCGCCAGATCTCCGGGTAGTTGCCGTCATCGCAGATGATCAGGCTGATCTTCATGCCCTTTGGACCATCGCAAACATAAGTACGGTCTCCTGGATACCAGCCCTCTATGGGGCACCAAGGAATACATTTGCGGTATTTCTGGACGATTTCGCCCTGGTTATCGATTAATACCAACGTGTTGTAGGGAGCCTTGCGTGGATGTTCCTCATGACGTTCACCCGTAAGTGAAAAGACCCCCCACGTGTTGGCCGCACGGCACGCGGCAGAGAAGATCGTAGTCTCCTCCCCCGGAATGCTGGCGGCAGTTGCCATCATCTCGTCGTGGTCATACATGATGCCCATGGTGCTGTATTCGGGGAATACCACCAGGTCCATGCCAGGAAGACCGCGCTTTATGCCCGTGATGATCTCGGCAATTTTGTGGGCGTTTTCGATGACTTCGGCCTTTGTGTGCAGACGCGGCATTTTGTAATTGACGACAGCGACACCAACGGTGTCCGGGCTGCTGGAAATATCACCATGGCGCATGAAATTGACCTCTGTTAATGGCTGATCATCCACGGTCTTGGACCGGTTTTACTCTTAAGGCCCAGTGGATTGGCCTTGCTCGACGTCACCGGTTTGCTCGGTGCGCAACAGCTACAACCACTGGGGTGACGCCGGTTCTGCTGGTATTCGCCGACGGTCTGCGGCGCGTTTGCACTGCGCTCATTGGTCGTGATCGCCATACGCTGATTGCTCGACAATGTCGGTAGCGACGGTGCCGAGAGGATCAACCGCCCTCCGTCACCCGCGCAGATCGGGCACTGACACGGTTGATGACGCTGGTCCATGGGCCGCAGCATCGTGAACGAGCCGCAGGTCTGACATTCGTACTCATAGGTCGGCATGCAGCTCTCCTGACAATGAATCGGGCGCCGAGGTGGCTTACAGGTCTGGGGCAATCGGCAGATCAATGCTGCCGTCGAGGTGTTTCGTCGGACCGTTGGCGTTGGGGTTGATGTCGAAATCGAAGATCTCGGTCGGCAACCACAACGTCGCGCACGCGTTGGGAATATCGACCACACCGCTGATATGCCCTTGCACCGGAGCCGAGCCCAGCAGCGCATACCCTTGAGCGGGCGAGTAACCGAACTTGGTCAGGTAATTGATGGCATTCAGGCAGGCCTGGCGGTACGCGATATTGACGTCCAGGTAGTGCTGCTTGCCCTCTTCATCCACAGAGATACCTTCGAAGATCAGGTAGTTCTGGTAGGTCGGAATGATCGGGCTCGGTTTGAATACCGGGTTTTTGATCCCGTATTTGGCCATGCCGCCCTTGATCAGCTCGACTTTCATATGGACCCAGCCGGCCATTTCGATGGCACCACAAAAGGTAATTTCGCCGTCGCCCTGACTGAAGTGCAGATCGCCAACCGACAAGCCAGCTCCCTTGACGTAGACCGGAAAGAAAATCTTCGAACCCCGTGAAAGGTCCTTGATGTCGCAGTTACCGCCATGCTCGCGGGGCGGAACGGTTCGCGCGCCCGTGGCAGCGGCTTCGTCGCGGGCCTGGCCCTTGAGTTTGCCCATGTGTGCAGTTGGGGCCATGGGTGCGTTGGCAAGCGGTGGCACCCGGGTCGGATTGGTATCGATCAGTTCCTGCTCACGCCGGTTCCAGTCCGCGAGCATCACGTGATCCGGCAGGCATCCGATCAGACCGGGATGGATCAAGCCCGCAAAATTCACACCAGGGATGTGCCGCGAGCTGGTGAACATGCCCTTGAAATCCCAAATGGCTTTCTGTGCGCTGGGGAAATGATCGGTCAGGAATCCACCACCGTTTTGCCGTGAAAAGAAACCGTTGAAACCCCACATCGATTCGGCTTTGGCACCGATATCCAGCAAATCGACCACCAGCAGATCACCCGGCTCCGCACCGTGCACCCCTACCGGCCCAGACAAGTAATGCACCGTCGAGAGATCGACATCACGAACATCGGAGGCATCGTCATTGTTCTTGATTGCACCGGCAGTCCAATCATAGGTTTCGAGGATGAAGTCCTCTCCGGGCTTGACCCAGCACGCCATCGGAATATCCGGGTGCCAACGGTTGTGGATCTGTTCGTTCTCGGTAGCGGCCTGATTGAGGTCAACCTTGATCAACGTGTCGGTCATGACGAAGCTCCTGGACTGAATAGGGCGTGAGGCGTTGGAGCCAGTTTCGAATGCTTGAGCCAATCAGAAAATACGTTGGATGACGTATGCCCATAGCCAGCAGGAACGGGGTCTTCAGTCCTTTTCCAGCGCACGCGAAAAAGCCCGCGCCGCGTATGAAAGCGGGCGGGCATAACGCATAAGGATCACACCGACAGGTAGCGGCTGATGGTAGCTTCGTCGACCTTGTCGCGGGTTTCTTCGACCACGAAACGACCTTTTTCAATCACCAGGAAACGGTCGGCGATTTCCAGAGTGAACGACAGCACTTGCTCCGAAACGACGATAGTCAGGTCGCGCAGGTTGCGGATTTCTTTGAGCGTGCGGGCGATGTCCTTGATGATTGACGGCTGAATGCCCTCGGTCGGCTCATCCAGCAACAACACTTTTGGATTAGTCGCCAAAGCGCGGGCGATCGCCAGTTGTTGCTGCTGGCCGCCCGACAAGTTGCCGCCCTTTCGCGAGCGCATTTCGTAAAGCACCGGAAACAATGCATAAAGGTCATCGGGCACCTTACCCTTGGCCGATGCCGGCAATCCGGTCTGGATGTTTTCCAGCACACTCATGCTGGGAAATATCATCCGCCCCTGAGGCACGTAGGCGATACCTCGCTCGACTCGTTCATGGGTTTCCAGCGGCGAGACATCATGGCCATCGACGCTGATGCGTCCGTGCTACTGCGGCAAGATGCCCATCAGACTCTTGAATAACGTTGTCTTGCCCATGCCATTGCGTCCCATCACGGCAACAATCTCACGCTTGGCGACGTTCAGGTCCAGGTCATGCAGGATTTGGCTCTGACCATAGCCGCAGGACAGTTTGTCGATGTTGAACATGTCCGACTCCTCAATGGCCCAGATAGACTTCAATGACTTTGGGATTTTTCTGTATGGATTCCATGCTGCCCTCGGCCAGCACCTTGCCTTGGTGGAGCAACGTGACCTTGTGCGCGATGCTCTTGACGAATTCCATGTCGTGCTCGATCACCAGCACGGAGCGGCCCTTGCTGATTCGCTTTAACAGCTCGGCGGTTTGTGCCCGCTCGTTGACGCTCATGCCGGCGACCGGTTCGTCGAGCATCAACAGGTCCGGGTTCTGCATCAGTAGCATGCCGATTTCTAACCACTGCTTCTGGCCGTGGGACAACAGGTCGGCTTGCTGTTGCAACAGGTCTCCGAGGAAAATCTCATTGGCTACCTCCTCTACCCGGGCAATCACTTCGGCACTGCGCCTGAAGAACAATGCACCGAACACCTTGCGGCCTGTGGGATAAGACATTTCCAGATTTTCAAACACCGTCAGGTTCTCGTAGATCGACGGGTTCTGGAATTTTCGCCCCACTCCAGCGCGGACGATGTTGTACTCATGCATCTTGGTCAGTTCCTTTCCATCGAACTGAATACTGCCGCTGGTAGCGCGGGTCTTACCGCAGATCAGATCAAGCACCGTGGTCTTGCCTGCGCCATTGGGACCAATCACCACGCGCACTTCGTTGCGGTCGATATACAGATTGAGGTTATCAACGGCCTTGAAGCCGTCAAAAGACACGGTCAGTCCCTCGATGGTCAGCACTGGCTTGTTCATTTCAAAACCACTGGCACTCATGGTCGGGTCTCCAGGGAGGTGCTGCTAGCAGGCTGAATCAACTGTGGAGCTACGCTGGCTAATTTGCTCACCACAGACATCGACGCGGGCTTGGCAAGGGGCCGTTGCGAGCGACGAAGCAGTTTTGCCAGGGCCTGCCGACCATGAGTATCCCAAAGACCAGCAAGGCCATTCGGGAAATACATGACCACCACGATGAACAGGCCGCCCATCAGGTACAACCATAATTCCGGGAAGGACTCGGAAAAGTAGGTCTTGCCGTAGTTGACCAGCAACGCGCCGTACACGGCGCCAAGCAGCGACATGCGCCCTCCTACCGCCGCGAATATCACCATCTCGATGGACGGCACGATCCCCACGAACGAGGGCGACATAAAGCCGACCTGCAAGGCGAACATCGCACCGCCAATGGCCGAGAATGCAGCCGCCACACAGAACACGAAAATTTTGAAACTGGCTACGTCATAACCGGAAAACCGCACGCGCTCTTCCTTGTCGCGCATGGCCATCAACAACCGACCAAGCTTGGACAATGGTTTTCAGCGCAAAGGAGATCGAATCTCAGCACTGCAATTTGCGAATGCCGAAGACTTCACTGCTGACGATTACGTGCTCGCTACCGGCAACGCCAGCGATCGACTCGCGGCCCAATTGGGTATCCGCCTGCCGCTCTACCCACTCAAGGGCTATAGCTTAACTTTACCGCTTACCAGCAACGTCGGCGTCCCGGAAACCAGCGTGACCGACTTCGACAACAAGGTGGTGTACGCTCGACTCGGCCAACAGTTTCGCGTCGCCGCCATGGTCGACATTGGCATCAAAAACACCCATCCCGACCCAGAGCGCATTGCGGCTCTGTGTCGCCTGTGCGAAGAAGCCTTCCCTGACGCAGGCGATTATCACCAGGCACGCGGCTGGGCTGGGCTACGCCCTTCTACACCGCAGGGGCCGCCCATTCTGGGACCCAGTCCCTTCAAGAATTTCTGGCTCAACACTGGCCACGGAAGCCTCGGTTTTACACTCGCGAGCGCCTGCGGTCAGATAGTGAGCGACCTTATCGCCGGTAGACCGGCACCGATCCATCTGGAAGGCCTGACGTTAAAAGGCCTGGATTGCCCCCCAAGGAGTTGACACCATGACTATTAAACGAATCGACCCAAACGGGCGCCTCAGTGGTGTTGTCGTCCATGGTTCTCTGGTTTACCTGTCTGGACAGGTCCCCAACGACCGACGCCTGGACTGCGAGGGCCAGACCCTTAATGTATTGGAAAAAATTGATCGACTTCTGGAACGTGCATCCAGCAGCCGCGAACATCTAGTGAGCGCGCATATCTGGTTGAAGGATATCGATCGCGACTTCGCAGTGATGAACCGTATCTGGAGCGAATGGCTGCCAACCGGATGTGCGCCGGCCAGAGCGACAACTCAAGCCACGCTGGCCTCGTCCGACATTTTAGTTGAAATCATGGTGGTTGCAGCGATACCGACGGTTTGAATCACTGCCGCGTTCGAACGCCGATATCGTGCGATGTTCAGGAAAGAGGACACAGCGGGGGATCTCGTACCCATCAGCACGACTGCCCATTGAGCTTCGGCGAGCATACACAGAGGACACCACTGTCAGCTGGTTGTGCTTTCGCGCAACGCGGCATCCCTGGCGCACCATTGGATACTGGGTTTTATCTGGTCCAGTTTTTTAAATGCTCGATCAATACCTGCAAATCAAGCACTGATCGTCGCAATTGGGGCTTCAGGCAGGTGAACGCCGACCTGCCATGTCAGACTTATCACCCGCGTGTTGCCGTACTAATACCGCCATATCTAAAGCTACCTACCCTGTATATGCTCAAAAAAATAGCAAAATAAGTACAGATCGCAAGGTATTCCCCAGCAGTTCGCACACTCATAATGGAAATGAGACAAGTTGGCATTTCTACTCCATGGGGGGGACGAAAGACGATGTACAAAGACAACATCATTAGAAGTCGGGCGACCGACAACATCGCGTTCATGGGGGTGGTCGCTGTTGCTATATTTGCCATCACGCTCTTTGCTGGCGCTGGTGAGGGGGGCTTAGCAAAGCTGATGGGGCCCGTCGTTGCCGACCTCAAGTCACCCCTGCTACGTGATCTCGCGGTGGCGTTCACCTTGACCGTCACGCTGGTCGCCAACCTGTTCATCCTGGGACGATTCCCTTTGCGGGCGCAGATCATCACCGTATGGGTCGAGCTGCTTCTATTGTTCCTGCTATTTTTCGACAGCTTCAATTTGTCTTACAGCTTCATCCTCAGCAAAGTCGGATTCATGATCACCCAAGGGGTGTTCACCACTGTCTACGTGTCCGCTATTTCTATCAGCATCGCCTTCGTCCTGGCGCTGCTGGGAGCGACGGCAAAGTTATCGTCCAACGGCTTTGCTATTGCGATTGCCAACTTTTACACCTCATTCTTTCGCGGTGTGCCGCTGCTGATCCAGATCTATCTCATCTACCTGGGCATTCCCCAACTTGGCTATGTAGTAGGTGCGGTTCCGGCCGGAGTCCTGGCGCTGTCGCTCTGCTACGGCGCCTACATGACAGAGATCTTCCGTGCGGGCATCCGCAGCATCCCGCGCGGCCAGTGGGAGGCCTCCAGAGCTATTGGCTTGACCCCTTTCCAGGTCATGACCCGAGTGATCATGCCGCAGTCCATGCGGCTGATCATTCCGCCTACAGGCAACCAGTTCATTTCAATGCTCAAGGACAGCTCGTTGGTGTCAGTCATTGGAGTCTGGGAGTTGATGTTCCTGGCGCGTACACAAGGGCGTGCCGAGTTCCGGCATCTGGAGATGCTGATCACCGCCGCCGTGCTCTATTGGCTGCTGTCGATCGTTCTGGAGACCGTCCAGTCTCGCCTCGAGAAGCGCTTTGACCGCGCTCACCGCTGAACAAGGATCACCACGATGAATCGCGCCCTCGATCCCCTCAGCCCTACCCTTCAGCCGGCAGTGTCAGTTCGCAAACTGCAAAAATGGTATGGCGATTTTCACGTTCTCAAAGACATCGACCTGGACATTGCTTCCGGGGAAATCCTCGTGATTTGCGGGCCTTCCGGGTCCGGAAAATCGACGCTGATCCGCTGCCTCAATCTGCTGGAGGACTTTCAGAAAGGCGAAGTACTCATCAGCGGGACAGCACTGACCCGCAGCGCGGAGAGTGTGGCGGCGGTTCGGCGGCACGTCGGCATGGTCTTCCAGCAATTCAATTTATTCCCGCATTTGACCGTGCTGGAAAACCTGATGCTGGGGCCGCGCCTGGTGAGCAAGCTCAGCGAAGCGGAGGCCCGCCAACTAGCGCACGAATACCTCACGCGTGTGCGGATTGATAACCAGGCCGACAAGTACCCCGGCCAGCTCTCGGGCGGGCAGCAGCAACGGGTCGCCATCGCCCGCGCCCTCTGTATGCGACCACGGATCATGCTGTTCGACGAGCCGACTTCGGCGCTTGACCCTGAGATGGTCAAGGAGGTGCTCGACGTGATGGGCGAACTGGCACAGGACGGCATCACCATGCTGTGTGTGACCCACGAGATGGGCTTCGCTCGGCGGGTGGCTGACCGGATCATCTTCATGGACCAAGGGCGAATCATTGAGCAGGGCGAACCACAGGCTTTCTTCGATAACCCGCAACACGAACGGGCCAAAGAATTCCTTTCGCAAATCCTCAGCCATTGACGGCCGGAGGGGCGGCAGGACGCAGTCGGCACTATCGCCGTGCACTCATCAGCGGATAAGCCTGACCATCCGCGTCAACCTGCAACATCTGGAGACTTACCGATGACCTCAGTCACTCGCTTCTTCGCTGCCGCAGCTGTCGCCAGCGCCGTATTCGTCACCACAGGCGCTGCCTGGGCTGGCGCAACGCTCGACCGCATCCATGAAAGCAAGGTCATGAAAGTAGCGACTGCCGCTAACTGGCCACCTCAGTCGTTCCTGGGTGACGACAATGCGCTAAAAGGCTTTGATATTGATGTGGCCACCGAGATCGGCCATCGACTGGGCGCCAAGGTGACGTTCGTCACGCCGGAGTGGGGCATCATCACCGCAGGGCGCTGGTCAGGCCGTTGGGACATATCGGTCGGCTCCATGACCCCCACCACCGAGCGCGCACGCGTCCTCGATTTCCCCGCCATCTATTACTACACCCCTTATGTGTTTGCGGTGCACAAGGATGCCGCCGGGACCAAGGTCGCTGATCTTAACGGCAAGGTGATCGGCGTCGAGGCAGGCACCACTTCCGAGGACTATATCAATCGCCGACTAAAGATCGACGCGGTGGGTGTGCCACCTTTCAGCTATGAGGTCGAGCCAGGCGAAGTGCGGACCTACGGTGACAGCATGGGGCCTCTGGATGACTTGCGTCTGGGCAATGGCACTCGCCTCAACGCCACGCTGTCCGCACTGCCGACGATCAAGGGCGCAGTGGAACATGGCTACCCCATCGTTCAGGTGGAGGGCAAACCCGCGTATTACGAGCCTCTGGCGTTAGCTGTCGACAAGGGTGACGAGGCGTTTTCGGCCGAGCTGAAGAAGATCGTCGAAGACATGAAGTCCGACGGCACGCTGAAGAAATTTTCCGAGAAGTGGTACGGCAACGACCTCACCACCGTGCAATGACCGACACGACTGTACGCCCGTCATGACGGCGGGCGTGCGGCATGTCTTTGCTCCTGCCAAAGGATGACCGATTCATGTCCCATTACAGTAACAGTTATTACACCGCTACGATGCGGTACGCATCGCCGCGCCCGACACTCATTGGCAATGTTCAGGCCGATGTCTGTGTGATCGGTGGCGGTCTGGCAGGTTTGAGTACGGCGTTGGAGCTGGTTTCCCGGGGACGCTCGGTAGTATTGCTGGAGGCCGCGCGGGTTGCATGGGGGGCTTCCGGACGCAACGGTGGCTTCGTACTGCAGGGCTGGTCCGAAGGGCTGTCATCAATTGAGCGCCGGTGTGGCACCGAGACGGCACGCGCGCTGTTCAAGCTTTCTCTAGAGGGCGTGGACATCGTTCGCGAGACGATCGATCAGCATCAGTTGGAGGGCTGCGCGCCCACCAGCGGCAAGTTGAGCGTGTTGCGCTACGACGATGGCGATAATCTCCAACGCCTACGTGATCGGATGGCCAAGGAGTTCAATTTCGAAATGGAGTACCTGGATACCCACGCGATCCGGGCACGGTTGAACACTGAGCGCTATTTTCACGGGTTGCGCGATAGCCATGGGTTTCACTTCCATCCACTGAACTATTGCCTGGGCGTGGCCGAGTTGATTGAGGCCAAGGGTGGCATTCTCTATGAAAACTCGCCCATGATTCGGGTAGAAAGCCAAGGCGACCGCCATCACGTGGTGACGCAGCAAGGGGTGATTGACTGTGGCAACGTGGTGCACTGCTGTGGCGGCTATGGCGGCCCTGAGTTCGGCCGATTGCGGCGCGCTTTTTTGCCGATCGCGACGTATGTGGTGCTCACCGAACACTTGGGCGACCGTCTGCGGGATACGATACGCACCACCGATGCCGTTGGTGACAATCGCCGCGCCTCGGACTACTACCGGGTGGTCGACGGTGATCGCCTGCTCTGGGGTGGGCACATCACCACTCGAAATGTACAGGATGAAAAGCGTTTGGCGCACATGCTGACCGACGATATTCTCAATGTCTTCCCACAATTGCGCGGCCTGCAAATCGAAAAAGCCTGGTCCGGCCTGATGGGCTACGCTCGCCACAAAATGCCGCACATCGGTACGCTGGGTCCGGGCCTTTGGGCTTGTACATCATTTGGTGGCCATGGTATGAACACCGCGCCTATCGGTGCACGGGTTGTTGCCGAGGCGATTTGTGGCGAGTCTGATCGTTACCGTCTATTCGATGCCTATGGCCTGGAATGGAATGGTGGGCCTTTCGGGCCTGCAGCAGCGCAGACGGTCTATGCCGGATTAAAGCTGATGGATATGTTCCAGGAAGCGCGCTCGACACGCCGGGCAGCTAGACACTGAACCCTATCAAGAGTACGAACCTATCCATGGATGAGCAGCGCCCCACTTCGTTGTTTCGTTTGACCGAGAAAGACAAGCAACTGCTTGCGCTTTTGCAGCTTAACGCCCGCGAGCCAACGGCCTCTCTGGCACGCAAGCTTGGGGTCTCGCGCTCCGCGGTACAGGAGCGGATCAATCGCCTGGAAAAGGCTGGGGTTATCACCGGCTACAGCGTGCGAATCGACCAGGACAAGCTGCAACAAACAGTCAACTGCTTCACCATGACGTCCTGCACCAACAAAAGTTATACCGATGTCATGACCGCACTGCGCAAGATGGATTCGGTCCAGGCAGTCTATGCCGTCTCCGGCGAATCGGATTTCATCATTCACGTCGCCACCCATACGTTGGGCGAACTCAACGGCGAACTCACGCAGATCAACTTGATCAAGGGCGTGGCCCATACGTCGTCCTACATCGTCATGGAAACGAAATTCAACCGGCGCCTGATGTTGTAGCCCCAAACACGGATGCAAAAAAACCGATCCCGATCAGTAGTGATCGACTTTCCAGGGCGATGAAAAATCGGAGACTCAAGCGCATTGACAGATACACCGCGTTGGCGTCTTTGATCATTATTGTTTGACGCATAGGGATCTGGAAGACGTGTTGCCCAGGCTTACATGGACGCCCTGCTTGCCAAGCTTTCATCTAGTCAGTCCGGTTGGCAGCTTGGTCATCAGCCCTCACCAACTGACGACCTCCCGCAGCCGCGTCCCAGGCATGGCTAAGATTACAGGCCATGGCCACCAGTCTGGCAGTGGTCAACGGCTCGATCTCCACCCAAGTGCGGATCGCCAAACAGTGATTTGCTCGGGGTAAAGGCCTTTGCGGCGGCAATAATGGCCTTAGGTCGATCTCGGACAACCCGGCAGCTTCAAGGATGACAGCAAACTTGGTTTCGGCTGGCCAGTTCTGAGTCGATTACTTGTTTTCGGATCAGCGTTTTTCAAGGTAGTTGTCGCGTCAACCGTCTGACTATGCCGCTATTTTCTCGACCTGTTGCTCTCGATCCGGGTTCTCCAGCACGGTGCCGATCGGCTCCCAGTTACGTATTTAACCTGACCACTGTTCCGGCTTTTTCTCTTTGCGATGCGTCGTCGGCAGTACCTTCAAAACTGAGCTGCCGGACAACGTCACCTAGGGCATCGGCTTTATCCGCGACATCAAGTCATTCCAGCAGCCGGCGTTCAGTGAGGCTGAAGTCGGTGCCCTCATGCACACCCTGCGCCTGGACCGCCCGGCAAGCGATGTACGGAGACTCTATTGAAGATTCTCAAGATAGGCGAGAGGGTGTTCTGACGGCCTTCCTTTACACACAGCCTGCGGAACTCGACCCACTGATTGGATACCACTTCGACGTTATGCCTGCTGTTTACGGTGCGTCTCTGAATACTGGAGAGCACTGGACTGAAGTGTTTTTCGGCACAACGAAAAAAGCGACCCTAAGGTCGCTTTTTTCTACAACTCATGAACCTCAATGAAGTTCACAAGCCAAATTTTGGAGCGGGAAACGAGACTCGAACTCGCGACCCCGACCTTGGCAAGGTCGTGCTCTACCAACTGAGCTATTCCCGCATCTTGGTGAAGGCCGCTATTCTATAGATTCAAATTGTCCCGTCAACCCCTTGATTCAAAAACTTATTTTTTTTCTGCCGAGGTTTTGAGGTGCGGCCAGGCCGCACGCAAGTATTGCAACATCGACCACAACGTCAGCCCGGCAGCTATCAGTAGTAACGCGTAACCGACGACCACCCAAAAAGTGAAAGCCGGCGGGTTGGCCAACAGGATGACCAATGCAAGCATCTGTGCGGCAGTCTTCCATTTACCCAGGCTGGAAACGGCGACATGTGCCCGAGCACCTATCTCGGCCATCCACTCACGCAATGCGGAAATCACGATCTCGCGGCCAATGATGACCGCTGCTGGCAATGTCAGCCACAGGTTGGCGTGCGCTTGAACCAGCAACACCAACGCCACGGCCACCATCAGCTTGTCGGCCACCGGATCGAGAAAGGCACCAAAGGGCGTGCTTTGCTCAAGGCGACGCGCCAGATAGCCATCTAGCCAATCCGTAGCCGCCGCGATCGCGAAGACCGTACTGGCTGCCATGTAGCTCCATGAATAAGGCAGATAAAACAGCAGAATGAAGATCGGAATCAGCAGGACACGTAATACGGTGATCAGATTAGGGATATTCATCGGCACAACTGGCTACGAGGTGAGCGAGCATTCTACTCGCTGTGCAGGTTTGCATAAATCGACTCTGCGAGCTTTTTACTGATTCCGGGCGCTTTAGCAATTTCTTCGACACTGGCGCGGGACAATTCTTGCAATCCACCGAAGTGTTTGAGCAGATCACGGCGCCGTGTCGGGCCGACACCAGCCACGCCTTCAAGAGTCGAGGTACGCCGTGTCTTCCCGCGTCGCGCGCGATGTCCGGTGATGGCGAAGCGGTGAGCTTCGTCGCGGATCTGCTGGATCAGGTGCAATGCCGGAGAATCGCCAGGCAAGGTGAACTCATGCGCAGCATCGTTGAGGTAAAGCGTCTCGAATCCGGCCTTGCGTGTGGCACCTTTGGCAACGCCCAACAGAATCAAGTCTGGCACCGCCAGTTCGTTCAGTACATCGCGGGCCATGGATAACTGCCCCTTGCCGCCATCCACCAACAGGATATCGGGCAACTTGCCCTCCCCCTCTTTGAGCTTGCTGAAGCGACGAGTCAGGGCCTGGTGCATGGCTGCATAATCGTCGCCAGCCGTCACACCTTCGATGTTGTAACGCCGGTAATCCGACTTTATTGGCCCTTCTGGACCGAAGACCACACAGGAGGCGACCGTCGCCTCACCGCTGGAGTGACTGATGTCGTAACACTCAAGGCGTTGTGGCGATTCCTCGAGATTCAATACCTTGGCCAGCGCATCAAAACGAGCCGTCACATGCTGACGGTTGGCCAGGAGTGCCGACAATGCCTGCTCGGCATTGGTCACCGCCAATTGCTGCCAGCGCGCCCGCGTACCCCGGACCCGATGACTGATGGTCATTTCATGCCCTCGCAACGCTTCAATCGCGTCGATCAAGGTCGGGAAGTCTTCATGGACCACATTGACAATAACTTCGCTCGGCAGCTCTCGGTCATGCCCCCCCAGGAAATACTGAGCGAGGAATGCCGCCATGACTTCACCCACCTCCTCCTCGATACCGACCTGAGGAAAAAAGCTCTTGCTGCCCAACACGCGTCCGCCGCGCACGCTGATCAAGTGAACACAGGCGCCACCCGGGTTGACGAACGCAGCGACCACATCCACATCGCCGGTTCCTCCGTCCATACTTTGTTGATCCTGGACACGGCGCAAAAGTGATATCTGATCACGCAGTTCGGCGGCACGTTCAAAATCCAGGGTCATGGCGGCTTTTTCCATGGCGGCATTAAGCTCGTCAGTCAGCGCGTTGCTGCGTCCCTCAAGGAACATGATCGAGTGCCGCACGTCCTGGGCATATACCTCAGGCTCGACCAGGCCGACACAGGGCCCCTTGCAACGCTTGATCTGGTACTGCAAACACGGACGGGTGCGATTCTTGAAATAGCTGTCTTCGCATTGGCGAACCAAAAAAGTTTTTTGCAGCAGACTCAGACTTTCCCGAATGGCACCGGCGCTTGGATACGGACCGAAGTATCGACCTTTGGGCTTCTTCGCGCCGCGATGGATACTCAGCCGAGGGTAATCACTGTCCGATAGATAGACGTAAGGATAAGACTTATCGTCGCGCAGCAGGATGTTGTAAGGCGGCCGCCACTCTTTAATGAGTGTCTGCTCCAACAGCAGGGCTTCGGTCTCATTGGCAGTGATGGTGGTTTCAATCTGTGCGATTCGGGCGACCAGCGCACCGGTTTTGGGCGCGTGCCCTGTCTTGCGGAAATAGCTGGCAAGCCGCTTTTTGAGATTTTTGGCTTTGCCGACATACAGCAGACGCGCCTCGGCATCGAACATGCGATACACGCCGGGACGGCCACTGCAGGTTGAAAGAAATGCGCTTGGATCGAACGGTTGGGTCATTTCAGAGACTGGCATCGACCATGCCGTGACGGACTGCCAACAAGGCCAGCTCGACATCGCTGCTGATCGAGAGCTTTTCAAAGATACGGTAACGGTAGGTGTTCACGGTTTTGGGTGACAGACACAGTTTATCGGAGATGGCCTGGACTTTCTGACAACCAACGATCATCAGGGCAATCTGAATTTCGCGCTCCGACAACAGATCGAACGGCGAATTACTACTTTGCGGCTGAAAAGACTTGAGTGCGAGTTGCTGAGCGATCTGCGGGCTGATGTAGCGCTGCCCGGCAAACACAAGCCGGATGGCCTGAACCATTTCAGCAAGGCCTGCACCCTTGGTCATGTAACCCGCAGCGCCCGCTTGCAACAGCCGGGTCGGGAACGGGTCATCTTCACACACAGTCACAGCCACAACTTTAATGTCGGGATGACTACGCAGTAACTTCCGGGTTGCTTCCAGACCGCCTATGCCAGGCATCTTGACGTCCATCAACACCACATCGGGCTTTAACTCGCGCGCTTGCTTCAGGGACTCTTCACCTGAATCGGCCTCCCCGACTACCTGTAAGCCCTCGATATCGGCCAACATCCGTGTAATGCCTGTTCGAACGAGATCATGGTCATCGACTACTAGCACCCTAATCAAGCAGACACCTCACAAAACGGTCATAACAAAGGCTAGTGACCTTAGCAAAAACGGCGAGCAAGACCTAGCTCAAAGCTCGATATTGGTGCAAGGTCGACACATGGCAGCGTGTTACACACGCTACCAATAACGTATTCATATATTTGATATATTTCTGAAGACCTAAAAAGACAACCCGGTCTATCCCTCCTCTGACGTTGACTTATTGTTGGTTGCGTATGACGTCGACAGCTCAGCCATGGTCGTGGTCAGTCGCCTGATGGCGTCCTGGTCTTCTTTATGCAAGGTTCTAAAACTTCCCAGTATTTTTTCTTCCGTCTGGCTCAGGTTGTCGACAGGCGTCGGGGTATAGGTGCCGGTGAGTACGAACAAAACGTCCACACCTCTGGCAGCAACAGCTGCCAGATAATCAGCCTTTGGGGCGCGGTCGCCACTTTCATACTTTCCCTGAGCATTTGCTTCTACACCACCTATTTCACCAAAAGCTCGTTGAGACAGCCCAAGGCGCTCTCTTTCTTTTCGTAGCCTGGAACCTATTCCACTCATTTGAATGCATAATCCTGTTGACCCCATCCTTACGAATGGTAGAATCGAGCTAAGTTAAACTAATTTGAACGGTTTTGAACTATGCCCGGAATACGCACCGCTGCACAAGCCAAGGCCTGGCTTGAACAACAAGGTAAATCTGTTCAGGAGTTCGCTCGGGAAAACAGCATTGACCCGGCCACTACCTATCAAGTACTTGCAGGCCGCAAAAAAGGTCGGCGCGGAGAAGCTCACAAAGTGGCGGTTTTGCTGGGCATGAAAATCGGCAGCATACCCACCGACAAAGTGCTGGGTACCGCGCTGGGGGTCGACTAACGCCCGCAAACGATGCATCGCCTCACAGTACCTTGGTTGATTTACCTGTTGAAAACAGTCTAGACCAAGCGCGGTCGATTACTCTCGGCAAACGGCTGAGCTCTCCAATATACGCTCCATCCAGAACAAAGCCTTCTCTTGCCCGACAACCTCGTAGCCCTGTCGTCGATACAATTGCATCGCTGGATTACTTTTAAACACTTTCAGCCGGACGCTCCTGGCCCCTAGCTCGCACGCCATCGACGCTATCTGCCCCATCACCCACCCCCCTATGCCCTCGCCTCGGTAGGGTTCGCACAACTGCACATCGCGCAGATACAAATAGTGCGGCTCCATGCTGAAACTGAGAAAGCCGACAGGCTTGTCTGCCTTGTTGATGATGAAGCTCTGGCGTGCCTCCCACTCATCATCAAACGACTGCCCCTGCCAAACCCGAGCGTATTCGGCGTAATACTCACGCATATTCACCCTCGTCAGCTCACGAGCAAAACTCAGGTCGGCAGCGGTGGCCTTGCGAAGCTTCACAGTCAATCCATACCCCCTAGTGCTTCAAGCAACCACAGGCACAGCCCTGGCTGATCAGCCTTGCAAATCCCGATTGGCTATCCGGGGCAAGTCTCCACCAGCACTGGCAGCACGCAAAAGGCGTAGTGTTTTGAGATCCGATGGAAATGTCCCATTGAACCCAAAGCCTTATCTACAGTAAGCTCACTGTACCTACTGGAGAGCCGCCATGTCGCACATCCAATCGCCGAATTGCAATTTTACCAGCGTCCAACGCCAGGTAACGGCAGTGGCTGCGTGGAATGTACAAAGCGCAGTTTCCCAGCAGCTCAACTCTTATTTTGGGTATTGGTTTAGCCACTGGCGCGCCTGATACCCATACGGCGCCCACACTAAAAGGGCCGCCAACCAGAGAATCCTCTACCCCCGGCCGGCTACCCGACCGGGGGTTTTGTTTTTTCGGGCCACCAGAAACATCCGCTTGTACTGAATTGCAACCGAATTGAATTGAGGAACACGACATGAACTACACCACTTATTACCGCAACGACATCAGCTTCACCTGGCGATTTAGCAACCTCCGCTCGGGACAGCCTGCCGCCTCCGACCGGTCACTTTCAGGTGGCAAAACAGCACTAAAGGCCAGTACGGCCAATTGTCGAACACCCCAATAGGGCGTCGAGCGCGGAAATACCCCGCGCCCGCCCAGGAAGCCAGAGCATGAACTCATCCGTCGCCGTAAACCCCCTCTCTGACCTGCTGCCCCAAAGCGTGACCCTGATCGACAGCGTCCCTGCCCCGCAGCGTCTACCCAGCACCCTGCAACTCAAACACCAGTTGCCCCTCGACGTTGCCCTTAGCCATCAGGTTGCAACCCATCGCCAAGCGGCCCGTGCGATTCTCGACGGTGAAGACTCCCGGCTGCTAGTCATCGTCGGCCCGTGCTCGATCCACGATCCACACTCTGCCCTCGAATATGCCGAACGGCTGGCGAAGCTGTCCGCTGAGGTGAGCGATCAACTGATGCTGGTAATGCGTGCCTACGTCGAAAAACCACGCACCACGGTCGGCTGGAAAGGATTGGCCTACGATCCGCAACTTGATGGCAGTGACGACATGGCTGGCGGCTTGGCACTGTCCCGAGAACTGATGCGCGACATGCTGCGTATGGGCCTGCCCATCGCCACCGAAATTCTGCAGCCCATGGCGGCCGGCTACTTCGACGATATGCTCAGTTGGGTGGCCATCGGCGCAAGGACCACCGAATCGCAGATCCATCGGGAAATGGCCAGTGGTTTGGCGATGCCTGTCGGCTTCAAGAACGGCACTGATGGCGGGGTCGCGATTGCCACGGACGCCATGCGCTCAGCGGCGCATGCACATCGGCATTTCGGCATTGATCGACACGGTCATCCAGCGGTCATTGACACTCAGGGCAACCCGGACACGCACATGGTCTTGCGCGGCGGTCATCGCGGGACTAACTACGACAGTCAAAGCATTGCGAGCGTACGCACCAGTCTGGAAAAGGTCGGCATCCCGACGCGAATCATGGTCGATTGCAGCCACGCCAACAGTGGCAAAGACCCGCTGCGTCAGCCTGAAGTATTCAACGATGTGCTTGAGCAGCGGTTGCATGGCGATCGGTCGTTGATCGGCATGATGCTGGAAAGCCATCTGTTTGAAGGGTGCCAACCATTGAGCAAAGCCTTGCGTTACGGTGTTTCGGTCACCGACGGGTGCCTGGGTTGGGAGAGTACCGAGCAGCTATTGCGCGGGGCGGCGACCGCGTTGCGGCGTCAAGCAGCGGGCACACGCTGACCTGCGCGGGAAATCGGCTGACAGCCTGTAGCCGACCCGCTTTTTTCAGTCATAAAAAGCATCTGGGTCGCGCGACCATCCCGCACAGGTTGTGGGGAATCCTCCCGGACGTTCTCCGAAACAAGAGCCGGTGGAGCTGTATGGCGCTGCACGCCACGCAGCCTGCCGGCCCCGGCCATCAACCACCGAATCAAGCGTCCATGTCTCCGCCGCTACCGGGGCAAAATCCAGGGCCATTGCAACGGCTCATCTGCAGCTAATGTGGTTTGCACATTCCAGGCAAACACACAGGTCAACGATGAACACTCACGCGGCAACAAAATTCCCCATATTGCTGGTCCACGGCCTGTTCGGCTTCGAACGGATCGGCAACATCACCATTTTTCATGGTATCAAGGAAGCGCTGGAAAATGCCGGCGCCCGGGTGTACGTACCCTCCCTGTCCGGTGCCCACAGCAACGAAGTCCGTGGTGAGCAACTGCTCGTACAGATCGCCCACATCCTAGAACAAACCGGCTCACAGAAAGTCAATCTGATCGCCCACAGCCAAGGCCCGCTGGCGGCGCGTTATGCCGCCGCGACCCATCCAGAACACATCGCATCCGTAACATCTGTCAGCGGCGCCAATCATGGCTCGGAGCTGGCGGACCAGCTGCGTAAGGCATTTACGCCCGGGACACTACCGGAAAAAGTTGCTGATACCCTGATCGCTGGGTTTGCGCACTTTTTGGCCTTGCTCAGCGGCAATCCCCAACTGCCGCAAGACACCCTGCAAGCGCTTGATGCACTAACAACGGAAGGCGTTGCATCGTTCAACCGAAAATACCCGCAAGGCCTGCCCGCAGCCTGGGGCGGTGAAGGCGCGGAGCAGGTGGACGGTGTGTTTTATTACTCCTGGAGCGGCATCATCAAAGGAACGCTATTCGAAGAAGGGCATAACATAGTGGACCCGCTGCACTTGGCGTGTCGCAGCTATGCACAACTATTCCAGAACGAGAAAGAGCAAAATGACGGCTTTGTTGGCCGTTACAGCTCGCACCTGGGCAAGGTAATCCGCTCGGACTATGCGATGGATCACCTGGACACAGTGAATCAAACTGCAGGCGCGGTGCGAAAAGGTGCCGACCCGATCAAACTCTATGTGGAACACGCCGCGCTGCTTAAAAGCAAAGGTTTATAAAACATCCAAAGGCGAAGCTGACCGCTGGGACGCTGGAAGGAACTTTCGCGAGAAATGCCTTCCTTAATCCGGTAGGCTCTTCCTTTTTTTGACAGGAGTACGTTCCCATGGCTAAAGCCACTGCCCGCCACATCCTTGTTGCCAGCGAAGAAAAGTGCAACGAGCTGAAAACCCAAATCGAAGGCGGCGCTGATTTCGCCGAAGTCGCCAAAGCCAACTCGAGCTGCCCGTCCAGCCGTCAAGGCGGCGATCTGGGCTCGTTCGGTCCAGGCCAGATGGTCAAGGAATTCGACACTGTCGTGTTCAGCGCGCCAGTCAACGTCGTACAAGGCCCAGTGAAAACCCAGTTCGGTTATCACTTGCTGGAAGTGACCAGCCGCCAGGACTGATAGTCCGCCGCTGATCGCCTCAAACGGCCCGTCTACCTGACGGGCCGTTTTTATGTGTGCTCCCTTCCTCTCCAGCACTCCCCAATGGCATGGGTCATTCAAGCCATTCATGCCACCGGGCAAAAAAACAGATTGTGCAACTTCATATGTCAGTGACATCGTTACCGCGCGACTACTCACTCTCTGCATCCAGGCACAATGCAGCCTATGATCCAGCAGGTCTCTTCAAGGCCTTGTTTTTTTACCCTTAACCCTGACATTCCCTTGCGGACGTCAGTCAGGATCGAGCAATGCGTTTTGTTTTTTCATCACTGATTTTCGCAACGCTAGCCTTGATTTCAGGCTTTCAATACGTGTCCGCAACCCCCCAGCATGCCCTGACCGTCTATGGCGAGCAGCCCAAATACCCGGCCACATTCACCCACTTCGACTACGTCAACCCTGATGCCCCCAAAGGTGGCAGCATGCGTCGTTCGGCGCAGGAAATTGGCCAGTTCGACCACTTGCTGCCCTATATCGACAAGGGCACCGGCGTCTCGCAACTCAGCGGCCTGCTCTACTCCCCCCTCGCAGTGCGCTCGCTGGACGAGCCCTACACGGTGTACGGTTTGGTCGCGCAGCAGATGGAGCGCAGTGAAGATGGCTTGTCCCTGCGTTTCTTCCTCAATCCCAATGCGCGCTTCGCTGATGACACGCCGATAACCGCTGAAGATGTGCGTTACACCTTCAATCTGCTGATGACCCAGGGCAGCCTGCAATACCGCACCCAATTCGAAGAAGTGAAGAATGTCGAGGTCGAGTCGCCGACACAGATCCGCTTCGACTTCAAAAACAATGAGAACCGCACCCTGCCTTTGGATCTGGCCTCACTGCCGGTTTTCCCCGAGCATTGGTGGAAAACCCGCGACTTCGCGAACGGTGGCGGTTTTGAAATTCCGTTGGGCAGCGGCCCCTATAAGGTCAGCAAAGTCGATGCCGGACGTAGCATCACTTTCGAACGCGACCCGAACTGGTGGGGCAAGGACCTGCCGGTCAACCGCGGCTTCTATAACTTCGATCAGTTCAGCGTCGAATACTTTGGCGACATCGACGTTGCCCGCCAAGTGCTGCGCGGCGGCGCCTACGACTACAACCGAGAGTACTCGGCAACCAGCTACTCCATCGGTTATGACAGCCCAGCCCTGAGCGATGGTCGCCTGCAAAAGGCGCAGTTGGCCAAAGGCGCCATACAGAGCTCGCAGGGGTTTGTTTTCAACCTGCAACGGCCCATGTTTCAAGACCGCCGGGTACGCGAAGCGTTGTCCATGCTCTGGGATTTCGAGTGGAGCAACCGGCAGATGATGCACAACGTGTATGTGCGTCAGAGCAGTTACTTCTCCAATGGACCGCTGGCTGCTGATCATGCCGCCAGTGCTGAAGAGTTGAAGATTCTCGAGCCATTGCGCGGCCAGGTTCCCGACGAGGTGTTCACCCAGGTATTCCAGGCGTCGAAAACCGATGGCACAGGGTTCATCCGCGACAAACAGTTAAAGGCTCTCGGTCTGCTGGAAGAAGCGGGCTGGATGCCCAAGGGCGACAAGTTGGTCAACGCTGCTGGCGAACCACTGAGTTTCACTTTCCTCAATGGCCAGGCCGGGTTCGAGCGACTGCTGCTGCCTTACAAGCGCAATCTGGCGCAAATTGGTGTCACGTTCGACATCCGCCGCATCGACGCTGCGCAGTACCTCAATCGAGTCATGGCCCGGGATTACGACATGATCGTCAGTGGCTATCCAGTGTCGTCCTCGCCCGGAGCGGAGTTATATAACTGCTTCGGCTCCAAGGGCGCCAAGGACCCAGGCTCTAGCAACTACATGGTGTTACAGGACCCTGCTGTCGACAGCCTGATCAATAATCTGGTCAAGGCCGATAAAAAATCGACCATGGTCAACTACGCCCACGCCCTGGATCGGGTGTTGCAATGGGGTTACTACTGGATCCCCAACTATTACCCGCCCGGCTCGGCCACCGTCTGGTGGAACCGCTTTGGCATTCCGGCCGTGCAAGCAAGCAACGGCGAAGCCATTGAGACCTGGTGGGAAATCAGTCCGACTTCGCTGACAAACGAGCAATTCGCGGCCAAGCGCGGTGCTTCGGCCAACCCTGCGGAGGTGAATTGAATGCTCGGTTATCTGCTGCGACGGTTGCTACTGATCATCCCCACACTGTTGTGCATCCTGCTGGTCAATTTTTTCATCGTTCAGGCTGCGCCAGGCGGTCCGGTAGAACAGGCGATTGCCCGACTGCAAGGCATCGGCGGCGCCAGCACTGCAGTCGGTGGCGCGGCGGCAGAGTCGGTCGGCGGCAGCAATCCTTCACGCGCCAGTCGCGGCCTTGATCCCAAGCTGATCAAGGAAATCGAACGCCAGTATGGCTTTGACAAACCACTCCACGAACGTCTGTGGCTGATGCTCAAGAATTACGCTCAACTGGATTTTGGCAACAGCTTCTTTCGCGGCGCCAAAGTGACAGACCTGATCCTGCAGAAGATGCCCGTCTCGATATCGCTCGGGCTGTGGGCGACGCTGATCACCTACCTGATCTCGATTCCGCTGGGCATCCGCAAAGCCGTCAAACATGGCAGCCACTTCGATATCTGGAGCAGCACCGCCATCATCATCGGCTATGCCATGCCGGCCTTTCTGTTTGCCATGTTGCTGGTGGTCGTATTCGCCGGAGGAACCTCATTGAACTGGTTCCCTGTGCGCGGTCTGGTGTCAGAAAACTTTCAGCAGTTGTCGACCGTGGGCAAGATCGCCGATTACTTCTGGCACCTGGTACTGCCGGTGGCCTCCCTGGTGATCGGCGGTTTTGCCACGCTGACCATCCTGACCAAAAACTCGTTTCTCAATGAAGTCACGCGCCAATACGTGGTCACGGCGCGAGCCAAGGGGTTAAGCGAGCATCGCGTGCTGTACGGCCATGTGTTCCGCAACGCCATGTTGCTGGTGGTAGCGGGCATCCCTCAGGCATTCATCAGCGTGTTTTTCGCCGGTTCGCTGTTAATCGAAGTGATCTTCTCCCTCGATGGCCTGGGCCGCATGAGCTACGAAGCTGCTGTGTCGCGGGACTATCCGGTGGTATTCGGCTCGCTGTTCATCTTTACCCTGTTCGGCCTCGTGATAAAACTGATCGGCGATGTCTGCTACACGCTGGTCGACCCTCGAATCGATTTCAGTGCGAGGAACGCCTGATGTTCAGACTTTCCCCGCTAGGCCGTCGCCGCTTCGATCGCTTTCGCCATAACCGTCGAGGCTGGTGGGCGCTATGGCTATTCGTCGGGCTGTTCCTGCTGACCCTGGGCGGCGAATTGATCGCCAACGACAAACCGCTGGTACTCAGTTACCAGCATTCGTTGTATTTCCCGGCATTCAAACGCTACACCGAGCAGGAATTCGGCGGACAACTGCCCTTCCAGCCGGATTACCGAAGCGACTACGTGCGCAAGTTGATTGCCCAGGAGGGTGGCTGGATGCTGTTCCCGCCCATTCCTTTTAGCGACGACACACCCAACTATGAACTGACCCGGCCAGCACCCAGCCCACCGACCACCACCAACTGGCTGGGCACCGACGACCAGTCGCGCGACGTGCTGGCACGGGTGATTTTCGGGGCGCGAGTGTCGATCCTGTTTGCCTTGGCCCTGACCTTGATCAGCACGCTGATCGGCATTGCGGCTGGCGCCCTGCAAGGCTATTACGGGGGCTGGGTTGATTTGATCGGCCAGCGCTTGCTGGAAGTCTGGTCCGGCCTGCCGGTGCTTTATCTGCTGATCATTCTGTCGGGGTTTGTCGAACCGAATTTCTGGTGGCTCTTGGGGATCATGGCGCTCTTCTCCTGGCTGACTCTGGTGGACGTGGTGCGCGCCGAATTTCTGCGCGGGCGCAATCTGGAATACGTCAAGGCAGCCCGAGCGCTGGGCCTGGATGACAGCAAGGTGATCATGCGCCATATCCTGCCCAACGCCATGAACGCCACCTTGAGCTACCTGCCGTTTATTTTGACCGGGGCAATCTCGACCCTGACCGCGCTGGATTTTCTCGGGTTCGGCATGCCGGCGGGCAGTGCCTCTTTGGGCGAACTGATCGGCCAGGGCAAACAGAACCTGCAAGCACCCTGGCTCGGCCTGACGGCGTTCTTCACCCTGGCGCTCATCCTGTCCCTACTGGTTTTTATTGGCGAAGCGCTGCGCGATGCCTTCGACCCGAGGTCTTGAAATGTCAGACACTCTGTCTGCAACGTCCGACAACCTGATTGAAATTCGCGACCTGACTGTCGCCTTCAACGGGCAGACAGTGGTCAACAAACTGAGCCTGGATATCCCAGTCGGTGAGTGCCTGGCGCTGGTGGGTGAATCAGGCTCGGGCAAGTCGGTGACCGCCCACTCGATCCTGCAACTGCTGCCCAAAAGCGGCACGCAGACCACGGGGAGTATTTGTTATCGCGGCCAGCAGTTGATCGGTGCCGATGACAAAGCCCTGCGCGAACTCCGCGGTAACCGCATTGCCATGATTTTCCAAGAGCCGATGACCTCGCTCAACCCCTTGCACACGGTGTCCAAACAGATCGGCGAAACGTTGTTGCTGCACAAGGGCCTGAGCGGCAAGGCAGCCCAATGGCGAATTCTCGAACTGCTCGAACTGGTGGGCATCCAGCATCCGCAGAAACGCCTCAAGGCCTACCCGCATCAACTGTCCGGCGGCCAACGGCAGCGGGTGATGATCGCCATGGCGCTGGCCTGCGAGCCTGAACTGCTGATTGCCGACGAGCCAACCACGGCCCTTGATGTGACGGTGCAGCGCAAGATTCTGCTGCTGCTCAAGGAGCTGCAACAACGTCTGAACATGTCGCTGTTGCTGATCAGCCATGACCTCAATCTGGTGCACAGCATCGCCCAGCGCGTGTGCGTGATGCGCGCGGGTGAGATCGTCGAGCAGTCCAACTGCCATCTGCTGTTCAAACATCCACAGCACCCTTACAGCCGACTGCTGCTCGATGCTGAACCTGCCGGCGAACCTCTGCCACGGGATAGCCGTGAGAAAGTCCTGCAGGTCGACAACTTGAGCGTGTGGTTTTCCATGGCCGGCGGCATTTTTGGTCGCCATAAGGAATACCTCAAGGCCGTCGACGACATCAGCCTCAGCATCCAGCGCGGCAAGACCCTGGGTATCGTCGGGGAGTCGGGCTCGGGCAAGTCCACGTTGGGCCAGGCGATCCTGCGGCTGGTCGAGTCGCGCGGCAGCATTCGCTTTCAGGGGCACGCGCTGGACGGCTTGAACCACAAGCAGATGCGGCCATGGCGCAAGCAGATGCAAGTGGTATTCCAGGACCCCTACGGCAGCCTGAGCCCACGAATGTCAGTTGAGCAGATCATCAGCGAAGGCCTCGAGGTTCACAGCGAGCTCAGTCCAGCGCAGTGCGAAGCTGAAGTGATTCGGGTACTTGAGGAGGTCGGCCTTGACCCGCAAAGCCGTCATCGCTACCCGCATGAATTTTCCGGCGGGCAGCGCCAGCGCATCGCCATCGCCCGCGCGCTGGTGCTCAAGCCCGCTCTGATTCTGCTCGACGAGCCGACCTCGGCCCTTGATCGCACCGTGCAGAAACAGGTCGTCGCCCTGCTGCGCCAGCTCCAGGAAAAGCACGGCCTGACCTACCTGTTCATCAGCCACGACCTGGCGGTGGTCAAGGCCCTTGCCCACGACCTGATCGTGATCAAGGACGGCAAAGTGGTTGAGCGCGGTGCCAGCCATGATGTATTCGACTCACCCCAGCATCCTTACACCAAGGAATTACTGGCGGCGGCGCATCCGGAGTTCGCCTGATCATGAAAGACAGTGACAGCCTCAAGGATTACCAACGTGTGCGACGGTTGGCGATTCGTTCATTGTTCGAGATTATCGAGCAGTCCAGTGAAGGTACGGTGATCGTCGATAAAGACGCACGCATCGTCTGGATCAACGAGCGTTATGCCCGACGCTTTGGGCTGCAAGATGCAGGTCTGGCGGTCGGCCAACCCTGTGAAAGCGTCATCCCCGGTAGCCTGCTGCGCGAGGTAGTCAACACCGGCCGACCCGTTCTGTTGGATATGATGGACACGGCCAAGGACCCATTAGTGGTTATGCGCCTACCGATCCATGACGATGCCGGTGCGGTGATTGGCGCCATTGGTTTTGCCCTGTTTGACGAACTGCACGCCCTATCGCCCCTGCTCAAACGCTACCTGAGCATGCAAGAAGAGCTAGCCTCCACCCGCTCCTTGCTGCAGGCACGTCAAGCCAAATACAGCTTCGCGCACTTTATCGGCACCAGCACAGCCAGCCTGGAAGTCAAACGCCGGGCCCGACGTAGCGCGAGTGCCGAGTCACCGGTTTTGTTGCTGGGCGAAACCGGCACCGGCAAAGAGCTGCTCGCACACGCCATCCACAGTGCTTCACCCAGGGCACACAAAGCCTTCGTCAGCATCAACAGCGCAGCCATTCCGGAAACCCTGCTGGAAGCCGAGTTCTTCGGCACCGCTCCCGGCGCGTTTACGGGTGCTGACCGCAAAGGTCGGCCCGGCAAGCTGAAGATCGCCCAAGGTGGCACGCTGTTTCTCGATGAAATCGGTGACATGCCATTGCCCCTGCAAAGCAAACTGCTACGGGTACTGCAAGAAAAGGAATACGAACCGGTGGGTTCCAATGAGGTGATTCAGAGCGATATCCGACTGATCGCGGCGACCTCTACCGACCTTGAAGCGGCAATCAAGCGTGGCGAGTTTCGCGCCGACCTGTATTACCGCCTGAGCGTCCTGCCCATCAAGGTTCCACCGTTGCGAGATCGCCTGGACGATCTGCCTGCGCTCAGCGAAGCCATTCTGGAGGAACTGCGCAGCCAGCACGAGCTGGACCATGAGGCCCTCGCCCTGCTCAGCCAGCATGCCTGGCCAGGCAATATTCGCGAGCTGCAAAACGTCCTGGAGCGCGCCGCCTTACTAAGCGACGACCTGATCCTCGATGCCAACGAGATCCGGGCTGCCATTGGCACCCTTGTTCCAGTGAGCACACCTGCGATACCTCAACCAGGCCCTGCTGAATTAGAAACGTTCAGTGCTGCCCGTGAGCGATTTGATCGGCAATTGATTGAATCGACACTGTCGCGCTGTAAGGGAAATGTCATTGAAGCGGCCAAGCAGCTTGGACTGGGACGTTCTACGCTATACAAAAAAATGACAGCGTTGGGGATTGCAGAGTCTCACTAAAGAGACTTTAGTCTCTTTAGTGAGATGCACGTTGCATGAATGGTCTTCATCGCGCGTAAGTGCGCTCTTACATAAAAAAACGATCAATTGTAGGAGTGGGCTTGCCCGCGATGTCTCTGTTTTGAGATACAAAAGATCGCCTTCATTTTCATGCTAGATAAAAATCCAATAAATTCATGCACTTAGAAACATGGCACGAAACTCGCTACACCTATTGCCAGCGCGGGCTTGCCCGCAGCTCAAAAAAAACAATAACAACAGGAGACACTCAATGAGTGTAATCATCGCCTTAGCGGCCCTCGGGCTGTTGATGCTCGCTGCATACCGTGGCTATAGCGTTATCCTCTTCGCCCCCATTGCCGCCCTCGGCGCGGTGTTGTTGACCGATCCTTCGGCCGTAGCCCCTGCGTTTAGCGGGGTGTTCATGGAAAAAATGGTCGGCTTCGTCAAACTCTACTTCCCCGTCTTTCTGCTCGGTGCCGTGTTCGGCAAATTGATCGAGCTGTCGGGATTCTCCCGCTCTATTGTCGCCGCTGCCATTCGGTTGCTGGGCACACGACAGGCCATGTTGGTGATCGTACTGGTCTGCGCCCTGCTCACCTACGGCGGTGTTTCCCTGTTCGTGGTGGTGTTCGCGGTGTATCCGTTTGCTGCCGAGATGTTCCGCCAGAGCGATATTCCCAAACGCTTGATTCCAGCCACCATCGCCCTGGGTGCGTTTTCCTTCACCATGGACGCCCTGCCCGGCACCCCGCAGATCCAGAACATCATCCCCACGACCTTCTTCAACACCACCGCCTGGGCTGCACCGTGGCTGGGGTTGGTCGGCACGCTGTTCGTGTTCTGCACCGGCATGCTGTATTTGCAGCGCCAACGCAACAAGGCTCAGCGCGCTGGCGAAGGCTACGGCACCGAATTGCGCAACGAGCCGGAAACCGCCGAGAACATCAAGCTGCCCAACCCATGGATCGCGCTGTCGCCGCTATTGCTGGTGGGCATCATGAACCTGCTATTCACCCGTTGGATTCCACAGTGGTATGGCAAGACCCACACCCTCAGCCTGCCAGGCATGGCGACACCGGTGCAAACCGAAATCGCCAAACTGACCGCGATCTGGGCGGTTGAAGCGGCCCTGCTGATCGGCATTCTGGCGGTGTTGGCGTTCGGCTTTAACGCCATTCGCGGCAAGCTGGCCGAAGGCAGCAGAAGCGCAGTCGGCGGCGCACTGCTCGCGGCGATGAACACGGCGTCGGAATACGGCTTTGGTGCGGTGATTGCGTCCCTGCCGGGGTTCCTGGTACTCGCCGATTGGCTGAAAAGCATTCCCAACCCGCTGGTCAATGAAGCCATCACCGTGACGCTACTGGCAGGCATCACCGGTTCGGCCTCGGGCGGCATGAGCATCGCACTGGCGGCCATGTCCGACAGCTTTATCGCGGCGGCCCACGCGGCAAACATCCCTCTGGAAGTGCTGCACCGCGTGGCCTCCATGGCCAGCGGCGGCATGGACACCCTGCCACACAACGGCGCAGTGATTACCTTGCTGGCGGTTACCGGCTTGACTCACCGCGAGGCCTACCGGGACATATTCAGCATCACGATTATCAAAACATTGGCGGTCTTCGTTGTGATCGGCACTTTCTACGCCACCGGCATCGTTTGAGGAATTGCACATGAGTCTTCAAGGAAAAACCGCACTGGTCACCGGCTCCACCAGCGGCATCGGCCTGGGCATTGCTCTGAGCCTGGCCAAAGCGGGCGCCAACCTGATACTCAACGGCTTCGGCGATGCCTCTACCGTACTGGCCGAGGTCAGACAGTTTGGCGGCAAGGTCGGCCACCATCCGGCGGATGTCAGCGACCCCGCACAGATCGCCGACATGATCGCCTACGCCGAGCGCGAGTTCGGTGGCGTCGATATTCTGATCAACAACGCGGGTATCCAGTATGTGGCCCCGGTGGAAGAGTTCCCGGTGGAGCGCTGGGACTCGATCATCGCGATCAACCTGTCATCCGTATTCCACAGCACCCGCCTGTGCCTGCCGGGAATGCGCACCAAGGGATGGGGGCGCATCGTCAACATCGCGTCAGTGCATGGTCTGGTGGGCTCAACCGGCAAGGCCGCCTATGTCGCCGCCAAGCATGGGGTGATCGGCTTGACCAAAGTGGTCGGGCTGGAAACCGCTGCCAGCAATGTTACTTGCAACGCGATTTGCCCCGGCTGGGTGCTGACGCCGTTGGTGCAGCAACAAATCGACGCCCGCGGCGCCGTTGATGGCGACCTGGAAAAAGCCAAGCATGATTTGCTGGCGGAGAAGCAACCTTCGCTGGAGTTCGTCACGCCGCCGCAACTGGGCGAGCTGGTGCTGTTCCTCTGCAGTGAAGCCGGGAACCAGGTGCGTGGTGCTGCGTGGAACATCGATGGCGGCTGGTTGGCGCAGTAAACGGAGCGGACCATGACTGAAGCACTCTGGACCCCAAGCGCGCAGCGAATTGGTGCCACGCGCATGGACGCCTTTCGGCGTTTCATCAATCAGCGCCACGGCCTTGAGTTGCGTGATTACCCGGCACTCCATCAGTGGAGTATCGACCAGCGAGAACACTTTTGGCAGGCGATTGTCGATGTCTTCGGCATCGAATTCCACACGCGGCCCAGCGCCGTACTTATCGAAGGTGCGCAGATGCCTAGCGCCCAGTGGTTCCCAGGCGCAACGCTGAATTTCGCCGAACACCTGCTGCGCCGTCGCGATGATTACCCGGCGGTGATTTCCGTGAGTGAAGATGGCCAGCGGATGCAGTTGACCTACGCCGAACTCGCCGCGCATGTCGCTGGCTTGCAACAAAGCTTGCGGGCTGTGGGTGTTGGCGTGGGCGACCGCGTGGCGGCCTGTCTGCCCAACACCTGGCAGACATTGGTCGCCATGCTTGCCACCACCAGCCTGGGGGCGATCTGGTCCTGCTCATCCCCGGACTTCGGCACCCAGGGCGTAATCGATCGCTTTGGTCAGATTGAACCGAAAGTCCTGCTCACTTGTGCGGGCTATCACTATGCTGGCAAATCCATTGACCAGACTGCCAAGATCAATGAAATCCTCGAACGACTGCCCTCTCTGCAGCAGCTGATCATCGTGCCCTACGCTCGCCCGGAAGCCCGAGTGGAGGATTTCCAGACACCGGCCAACGTGGCGCTATGGGATGACTTCTACTCCGTCGGTGGCGAACCCTACTTCGTTGCGGTGCCTTTTGCCCACCCGCTGTATATCCTTTATTCGAGCGGCACCACCGGCGTGCCCAAATGCATCATCCACAGCGCGGGCGGCGTGCTGTTGCAGCACGTCAAAGAACAGGGCCTGCACGCCGATATGGGACGTGACGATTGCCTGTTCTACTACACCACTTGCGGCTGGATGATGTGGAACTGGCTGGTCTCGGGCCTGGCGTTGGGGGCGACGGTCGTCCTTTACGACGGTTCACCGTTTTACCCTGGACCGCAACGGCTGATGGACTTGATCGACGATGAAAACATCAGCGTATTCGGCACCAGTGCCAAATACCTCGCGGAACTGGAAAGGCACGCGATCCAGCCGCGTTTAACCCATCGCCTGACGCGACTAAAGACCCTGCTGTCCACGGGCTCACCGTTGGCGGCGAGCAGTTACGATTACGTTTACCGCGAAATAAAGGAAGGCCTGTGCCTGTCGTCGATTTCCGGCGGCACCGACATCGTGTCCTGCTTCGTCATCGGTAACCCGGTATTGCCCGTGTATCGTGGCGAAATGCAGTGCAAAAGCCTGGGCATGGCGGTAGAGGTCTGGAATGACGATGGGCAGCGAGTGATCGGCGAGAAAGGTGAACTGGTCTGCACCCGGCACTTTCCAGCGATCCCCATCGGCTTCTGGAACGACCCACAGCAAGAAAAACTCCTGGCGACCTATTTCACCCAGTTCCCCGGCGTCTGGGCGCATGGCGACTATGCCGAAGAAACCGAGCGCGGAAGCATGATCATTCACGGGCGCTCGGACGCCGTGCTCAACCCCGGCGGCGTGCGCATAGGCACCGCAGAAATTTACCGCCAGGTAGAAAAAGTCGAGCAGGTGCTGGAGAGCATCGCTATTGGCCAGCGCTGGAAAGACGATGTGCGTGTGGTGCTGTTCGTCCGCCTGCAGGACGGGCTGCACTTGACGCCAGAGCTGGAGCAGATGATCCGTCAGGTGATCCGCGCCAACACTACCCCACGCCATGTACCCACCAAAATTGTCGCTGTCACTGACATCCCCCGTACCATCAGCGGCAAGATCGTCGAGTTGGCGGTACGTAATGTGGTACATGGCCAGCCGGTGAAGAATACCGATGCGCTGGCCAATCCACACGCGCTGGAGCAGTTTCGGAATCGAGACGAGCTGAACAGCTAACTCGCCAGTCGATCAGCCGCGACGCGGGCCACCGTCGTCCCTTTCATCCACCAGCCCCCAGTTTGCAACATCCACTTCGGCGGCCGGTTCGGGCGCCGCCGGGGCTGATGTTATTTGTGTCGCAGGGCCATTTTCGCGGTGCAGTTTGAGGCGCAGACGCACGTTATTCATGGAGTCGGCATTCGTCAGGGCTTCCTCTTCACTGATGACGCCCTCGATCACCAGATCGAACAACGCGCTGTCGAACGTTTGCATGCCGAGGTTGACCGACTTCTCCATGATGCCTTTGAGCTCGCCCAGCTCATTGCGTTGAATGAGGTCGCGAATGGTCGGCGTGCCCAGCATCACTTCGACAGCGGCCCGTCGTTTGCCATCCAGGGTCTTGACCAGCCGCTGAGAAACGAATGCTTTGAGGTTGTTACCCAAATCATGCAACAGCTGCTGGCGCCGCTCTTCCGGGAAGAAGTTGATGATCCGGTCCAGCGCCTGGTTGGCGTTGTTGGCGTGCAAAGTCGAAATCGCCAAGTGACCGGTATCGGCAAAGGCCAGGGCATGCTCCATGGTCTCCCGGTCACGAATTTCACCGATCAGAATCACATCCGGCGCTTGGCGCAAAGTGTTCTTCAAGGCGGCGTGAAAGCTCCGGGTGTCCACACCCACTTCGCGTTGATTGATGATCGATTTTTTGTGCCGATGGATATATTCCACCGGGTCTTCGATGGTGATGATATGGCCGCTGCTATTGCGATTACGGTAGTCGATCAAGGCCGCCAACGACGTGGACTTACCCGAACCCGTGGCACCGACGAACAGGACCAGGCCGTGTTTTTCCATCACGACATCGAGGAGGATCGGCGGCAGGTGCAAGTCTTCGAAGCGAGGAATGTCCAGCTTGATGTTGCGCGCCACGATCGAGACTTCGTTGCGTTGCTTGAAAATGTTGATCCGAAAACGACCGATGCCGGCCAGCGACACCGCCAGGTTCATTTCCAGCTCACGCTCGAACTCAAGCTTTTGCTCCGAGTCCATGATGCTGGCGGCGACTGTCGCTACCTCTCCGCCCTTCAGGGCTTCGGTGCTCAGGGGCCTGAGCACGCCATTGAATTTGGCGCAGGGAGGTGCGCCGGTCGACAGGTAGAGGTCCGATCCGTCCTGGCTGGCCAGAATTTTCAACAGCGCCGGGAAATCCATGAGCAGCATCCGCACGAAATAGGGTAAATGAACGCTTGCCAGGAGTTAAGGCAGCTTGGGTACCTGTCTGATGGCCCCTAGCTTGAATTGATAACGCTTCCGGCGCAAATCGATATGAGTGTTCTGACGGACAAGTCTGAGGAAATGATCAATTGGCGCCAAGGACAGGCATAATAGCCACCGATTTTTCCAGGACTGCCCCGCGACATGAAAGCTCTCGCCCGCCATATTCTGGTGAAAACCGCCGAAGATGCCGAACAACTCAAGCAGCGTATTGCCAAAGGCGAAGCGTTCGACGTGTTGGCCAAAAAATACTCAACCTGCCCTTCTGGCAAGCGCGGCGGAGACCTGGGTGAAGTTCGCCCAGGACAAATGGTCGGCATCATCGATCAGATCATCTTCAAAAAGCCGCTGCGCGTCGTGCATGGGCCGGTCAAGAGTAAGTTTGGTTATCACTTGGTCCAAGTATTTTATCGGGATTGAGAAGGGCTGCGCCAGAGCTGACGCCTTCGCTCTCTCAAGATGAACTGCGCCCCAAAAGTTGGACATCCATCCAATCTCTGGGGTGTTTTTTCATGGGCAAATATTCAAAGCAGTTCAAGCTATCGGTTCTTCAGCCCATGTGGCGTGAGAAGCTGTCGTTTCGGCAGACGGCTGTGGTTTTCAATCTGGGCAATTCAACCCAGGTGGGCAGATGGCAGCAGCGATATTACAGTGGCGGTCCAGCTCGGGCCGAAGAAAAACTTAACGTCGTGTCCGGGATTAGTTGACCACTACAAGCGCCCAAGGTATTGGGATTGAGCACGGCATCAATCACCGCGCTCAAGGTCCACGTCTACCGCCAAAGACTTAAATCAATAAAAACAAGGTCAGCAACCCACCAAAGATCGCCCATTTTTCCAAGTAGTAGCGCGTACGATTGCGCCTTTTAAGTGCTTTACCACGCTGACGAAGGCTGTAAATTTTGGTAAATGCACGGTTCAGCCCACCCACTCTATCGTCTGCGCCGTTGGGCGAACTGGCAGCAGCCAAAACCGTACGGCTGAACCACCGGTTAAAAGCTGCAGCCCAGCGATACTTCATGGGCCGTTCCACATCACAGAACAGAATGATACGGTTTTGCTGAGTGGCGTTTTCGGCGTAATGAATAAAGGTTTCATCAAACATTACGCCCTCGCCGTCACACCAATGATAGTTCTGGCCATCAACACTGATGTAGCACTTGGGGTCATTAGGTGTTTGCAGCCCCAAGTGGTAGCGCACCGAGCCTGCATAGGGATCACGATGGCGAACCAGCTTCGAGCCGGGCGGAAGCTCTGCAAACATCGCGGCCTTGACCGTGCCGATGCGGTTGAGCAACTCAATGGTGCGAGGGCACAATTCGATAGCCGACGGATGATTATCGCCGTACCACTTAAGGTAAAAACGCTTCCAGCCTGTTTTAAAAAATGAGTTGAAACCCACATCGTTGGGTTGTTCGGAGCGTTTGATTTCTCCAGCGCGCAACAGGTTAAGCGCTTCCTCTCTGATCTCTTCCCAATGGTCCTGCAATGGCTGCAACTCCGGGAAATCGCTCGTTTGCAGGTAGGGTTTGCTGGGCACCTTGGAAAACAAGTAAAGGAAGCAGTTCACCGGCGCCAGGAAGCTGGAATGGTCGCTCAGTTGACGGCCCAGCTTGTGCCGAACGTTGCCGCGCAAGTGTACATAGGCAATCGAAAAAACATAAACAGCAATAATGATAGGTTTCACAGGTGTGGTCACAGATCCAGGGAATACGCTGTCCTGCGTGCACTCAAGTTACCAGCCCGATTAACAAAAAAAGGTCGGGGCGTGTCACATCAGGCGCAGCGGATGCGCAAGATTAAAACACCCTGACGACGACTTTCCACTACTTCAGACTTAAGTCGCAGAGGCCATAGCCTGTTTGTCACAAAGCCATGCTAGGCCTCATTCAATGTTTCAAATGGCAGACGTCATGGCCACCACTTGCAGCTATCACACCGCATACGCTAACGATCAGCCCCCCCGCATACGAAGACTATGGGGCATCATCAGGTACAACGAGAGGTTAAGAGCCCCCGTGCGAGTACGCTCATGCCTGATCGCTGATCGCTTGCAACCTTACAGTGGAAATATCTCGTCAGCCCCACTACGACAGGTGCAAAAATCCGCAATGCCTAGGCAGTAATCAATGAGAAATACATGCTCTCCAATAAATTCAATTCCCCAGAGAACAGAGGTGAGCCTCTTATCTGGATCGTTGCTTAGCGTAGCCTGAAGAACATTGATTTCGTCAGTGCAATACGCCGACCGTCGAAAAAACGGCAAGGGGGAAATCAAGGAGACGCCGTATTTCTTCCCGCCTTCGAAGAACAGCGAGTACGTAAAACAGACCTCTGACGTCCACAAACAATGGAGGCCAACGTTGGCTGAGCTGAAAATCCGCTACCGGCCTCCGTACAACTGCCGTCACACATATGCGACAATATGCTCAATGTCCGGCATGAATCCCGCATTCATCTCTCAGCAGCTTGGCCACAGCGTCCAAATGTTGCTGTCAACCCATGCGCGCTGGATCAACTCAAGCTCTGACTGGAGTGAGCTCGAAAAGCTCAACATTGGTATCAAACCGGTATCAGCGCAAACCAGTCAATCCTAAGCTATTGAAAGGTAAGGTAATTGATCTCCACAGCTAACATCACCATGCAATTCGGCGCAAAACCCTTGTTCGAGAATGTCTCGGTCAAGTTTAGCGGCGGTAACCGTTATGGCCTTATCGGTGCCAACGGTTGCGGCAAGTCTACCTTTATGAAGATCCTCGGCGATGATCTGGAGCCTTCGGGTGGGCAGGTGATGCTGGAGCCGAACGTGCGTCTGGGCAAGTTGCGCCAAGACCAGTTCGCCTACGAAGAATTCACCGTGATCGATACCGTGATCATGGGTCACGAAGAGCTGTGGAAGGTCAAGGCCGAGCGCGACCGCATCTACTCGCTGCCGGAAATGACGGAAGCTGACGGCATGGCCGTGGCTGAGCTGGAAACCGAGTTCGCTGAAATGGACGGCTACACCGCCGAATCCCGCGCTGGCGAGCTGCTGCTGGGCCTGGGTATCGGTATCGAACAACACAACGGTCCGATGAGCGAAGTGTCGCCGGGCTGGAAACTGCGCGTATTGCTGGCGCAGGCATTGTTCTCCAATCCAGAAGTGCTGTTGCTCGACGAACCGACCAACCACTTGGACATCAACACCATCCGCTGGCTGGAAAACATTCTGACCCAGCGCAATAGCCTCATGATCATCATTTCCCACGATAGGCACTTCCTGAACAGTGTCTGCACGCACATGGCCGACCTCGATTACGGCGAACTGCGTCTGTTCCCGGGTAACTATGACGAATACATGACCGTGGCGACCCAGTCCCGCGAGCAATTGCTGTCGGACAACGCCAAGAAGAAAGCGCAGATCAACGAACTGCAATCGTTCGTCAGCCGCTTCTCGGCCAACGCCTCGAAATCCAAGCAGGCCAGCTCCCGCGCCAAGCAGATCGACAAGATCCATCTGGCCGAGGTCAAACCTTCAAGCCGGGTCAGCCCGTTCATTCGTTTCGAACAGAACAAAAAGCTGCACCGTCAGGCGGTCATTGTTGAGCGCATGGCTAAAGGTTTCGATGGCAAGCCTCTGTTCAAGGACTTCAGCTTCACCGTTGAAGCCGGCGAGCGCGTAGCAATCATCGGCCCGAACGGTATCGGTAAAACCACCCTGCTGCGCACGCTGGTCAATGAGCTGTCGCCCGATGCCGGTACGGTCAAGTGGACCGACGCTGCCGAGCTGGGCTACTACGCTCAGGATCACGCGTCTGACTTCGAAGATGAGGCCAATCTATTTGAATGGATGGGCCGCTGGACCCAAGGTGGCGAGCAAGTAGTTCGCGGCACACTGGGCCGCATGCTGTTCTCCGCCGACGATATCCTCAAGTCGGTGAAAGTGATTTCCGGTGGTGAACAAGGTCGTATGTTGTTCGGCAAGCTGATCCTGCAAAAGCCGAACGTACTGATCATGGACGAACCGACCAACCACTTGGACATGGAATCCATCGAGGCGCTGAACCTGGCCCTGGAAAACTACCCTGGCACGCTGATCTTCGTCAGCCATGACCGTGAATTCGTATCGTCGCTGGCCACTCGCATCATCGAGCTGAGCCCAAGCGGTGTTGTCGACTTCAGCGGCACCTACGATGACTACCTGCGTAGTCAAGGCGTCGTGTTCTGATTTAGCGTCAACGCTGTGAGAGAAGCCCTGTCCCTGTGACGGGGCTTTTTCGTTCTGGTGAGCATGAGCATCAGACAATCGTTAGCCTGCTTCCTTTTATCCCCTGCTCAGGCGATGATGGCGTTCTCCACCCGCCTGCCAGCGAACGAGCCCCATGTCTGCCGTACAATCTCCGCACCTCCAGACTCAATCATCCAGCTCCATGTCGATCACTCTGCAGATCGTCTCCATCGTGTTCTATACCTTCATTGCCTTCCTATGCATCGGCCTGCCAATCGCAGTGATACCAGGTTACGTCCACGATCAATTGGGTTTCAGCACGGTCATCGCCGGGGGGACCATCGGCTCACAGTACCTGGCAACGCTGCTCAGTCGGCCCTTGGCTGGGCGTGTTGCAGACAGCATCGGCACCAAACGCGCGATTGTGTATGGTCTGTCGGGCATTGCCGTCAGTGGTCTGCTGACCTTGCTAGCGACACTGCTCGACAGCATGCCCATAGTGAGCCTGACGATACTGATCATCGGCCGTGTGTTTCTTGGCGTGGCACAAGGACTGATCGGCGTGGGCACAATCAGTTGGTGCATCGGCCAAGTCGGTATGGGGCACACTGCGCGGGCGATTTCCTGGAACGGTATTGCGTCGTACGGCGCTATCGCCATCGGCGCGCCGGTCGGTGTGGTGATGGTCGACAGCCTGGGCTTTGCCAGCCTGGGAGTTGCCTTGTCTATTGTCTCGTTGCTGGCCTTGGTGTTGATTCGCAACAAACCGTCAGTACCCGTGATCCATGGTGAACGCCTACCCTTCTGGTCGGTGTTTGGCCGGGTGGCTCCATTCGGCCTGAGCCTGACCCTGGCCTCCATTGGCTACGGCACCCTAACCACGTTTATCACGCTGTTCTACCTAAGCCGAGGCTGGCACGGCGCGGCGTATTGTCTGACGGTCTTCGGCGTTTGTTTTATCCTCTCGCGACTGGTTTTCATCAACGCGATCAACCGATTTGGCGGTTTCAATGCCGCCATGGCCTGTATGTCCATCGAAACCCTCGGCCTGACATTGCTGTGGATCTCACCCACGACCGCAGTCGCTCTGATCGGTGCAGGGCTGACTGGTTTCGGCCTGTCGCTGGTCTACCCGGCGCTGGGTGTCGAGGCAATCAAACAGGTACCGACCGCCAGTCGGGGCGCGGGTTTGAGTGCATATGCAGTGTTCTTCGACCTGGCGCTGGCCATTGCCGGGCCGGTCATGGGCGGCGTTGCCCTGGGACTGGGTTATGCGTGGATTTTCTTCGTTGCAGCAGTGCTGTCGTTGGCAGGCCTGTCACTGACCCTACTGCTGTCTCGCCGCAATGGCATGGTGAAGAACGGAGAGTGAGGATGAGCGCTGCGGCGCGTCAAGCCGCAGCACCCGGCAACATCAATCCAGCTTTGGCCGCAGGATCAACACACCCAAAGGCGGCAGGTTCAGCGCCAATGACACCGGCATTCCATGGCTTTTACTGTCGTCGGTCTGCACGCCGCCACCATTGCCGACGTTAGAACCCGCATAGGTGCTCGCATCGCTGTTTAGCAGCTCGGTCCACAACCCGGCGAACGGAACACCGATGCGATACCTCTCACGGGGCACAGGCGTCAGGTTAGCGACGACCAACACCGGATCGCCCTCCTTGCTCCAGCGCAACCAGGCAAAAACGCTATTGGCCGCGTCATCACCGATGACCCATTGAAACCCCTGAGGCACGCAATCCTGTTCGTGAAGTGCCGGTACTTCACGATAAATTCGGTTGAGATCGCTCACCAGTTTCTTCACGCCGATGTGTTCAGCGTACTGCAACAAATACCAATCCAGTTGCTCGTCGTGGTTCCACTCGCGCCATTGGCCAAACTCACAGCCCATGAACAACAGCTTTTTGCCTGGATGCGTCCACATGAACGCCAGATAAGCACGCAAATTGGCGAACTTCTGCCAACGGTCACCAGGCATTTTATCAATGAGCGAATGCTTGCCGTGCACCACTTCATCGTGGGAAATCGGCAGGATGAACTTCTCGGACCAGGCATAGATCAGGCCGAAACTCAGCTCCCCATGGTGATGGGCGCGGTGGATAGGGTCCTGCTGCATGTAATGCAGGGTGTCGTGCATCCAGCCCATGTTCCATTTATAGGAAAAGCCCAAACCGCCTTGCTGCGTGCTCTGGCTGACGCCAGGCCAGGCAGTGGATTCTTCGGCGATGACCATCGCGCCGGGCACCTCCAGTACTACCACGTCGTTGAGATGGCGCAAGAAATCAATGGCTTCGAGATTTTCTCGACCGCCATGGCGATTGGGCACCCATTCCCCCGCTTTGCGTGAATAGTCGCGGTAAAGCATTGAGGCCACCGCATCCACACGCAGGCCATCAACATGGAAATGCTTGAGCCAATGCAATGCCGACGCGAGCATAAAACCATGCACTTCTGTGCGGCCCAGGTTGTAAATCAGCGTGTCCCAATCTTGGTGGAAACCTTCCTGCGGATTGCCGTACTCATAAAGCGCAGTGCCATCGAATTGCGCCAAACCGTGAGCATCGGTGGGGAAATGCGCGGGCACCCAATCGAGAATCACGCCGATATCGGCCTGGTGGCAAGCGTTGACGAAAGCAGCAAAGTCATCTGGCGAGCCGAAACGAGCCGTCGGGGCAAACTGCGAAAGCGGTTGATAACCCCAAGAGCCGCCAAACGGATGCTCCATGATTGGCATCAGTTCGATATGGGTAAAGCCCAGCTCCTTGATATAGGGAATAAGGCGCTCGCCCAGTTCGTGCCAGTTGTATTGACGAACAACAAATTCATCGCTGTGATCGAGCTGCCAGGACCCCGCATGCAACTCATAGATCGACAATGGCGCGCTCGCCACGTGACGCTCGCCCCGCGATTGCATCCAGCCATTGTCTTGCCAGTCGAATTGCAACGGTGCTGCCACCACCGACGCCGTGTCTGGCGGCAATTGGGTGGCCAAAGCCATAGGGTCGGCCTTGAGTGGCAGAATTCCATTGGCGCCCAGAATTTCATATTTGTACGCTTCGCCGGGCTTGAGCCGGGGAATGAATATTTCCCAAACCCCTGCGGGGTGACGCAAGCGCATTGGATGACGACGACCGTCCCAATTATTGAAACCGCCGACCACCGACACGCGCCGCGCATTGGGTGCCCATACAGAAAAGCGCACACCGTCGATGCCGTCGACATTCTTGACCTGCGCCCCCAAGCAACTGCTCAGGTCCCGGTGATTGCCTTCGGCGAACAAATACAGGTCCATCTCGCCCAACAAAGGGCCGAAGCTGTAAGGGTCTTCGGTGATTTGCTCACCGCCAGCCCAGTTAATTTTCAATAAGTAAGGCTGCGCGCGAGGAAAGTGTCCAGCGAAAAAACCCGGTACCTCGCTCATTTCAAGGGTCCCCAGCTCCTGCTCACCCTCACGCGACAGCACTTTCACACTTAACGCGTCGGGCAGGTACGCACGGATAAACTGCCCGCCCGCACCATCGTCACGGGGGCCAAGCATGGAGAATGGGTCATGATGTTCGGCGCGGATCAACGCATCCATATCGGCGGCCCCGGGCAGCAATCCCGATATGCCCCTGCCGTTTTCCTTAGGTGCATTCATTATAATTCTCCATCAGACAAGGTCAGCAGCCCACGTAAGCCTTGCAAAGGTACGGCCAACCAGCTGGGGCGGTGCTCGGCTTCGTAGACAACTTCATAGGCAGTTTTTTCCAGGGTAAATAATTCCAGCGTGGCGCTTTCGCCCTTCGCATCTTTCCAGCCGTGGGCCAGGTCAGTGGTCGCCCGGCGATAACCGTCGAGAAAGGCCTGACGAGCCTGGGTCAAATAGGTTTGCGCCACGCGTTCTCGAGCGGTCGCGGCTTCAGCCGAGGTGTCCACGCTTCGCGCATTGCGCACCGCCATGGCCGCCGCGTAATCGAATGACCGCAACACACCACTGACATCCTTGAACGGACTGTATTTGGCTCGGCGCTCAGTCAATGAACGCGCGGGTTCGCCCTCAAAGTCAATCAAATAGGCATCACCTTTTACCACCAGTACCTGCCCCAAGTGTAAATCACCGTGCACGCGCAGACGCAGGCCGCCCACAGAACGTTTTGCCAGCGCCTGAATGTAAGCCATCACCTGCTTGCGCTTGCTCAGCAGCTCAGTGACCAGGGCTTGGTCGACCGGTTCAAGACTGACTGCGTGTTGTTCGAGCAACTGCAAGGCACGCTCCAGTTGAGCCACCACGCTGCTACCCAATTGCTGACTGTCTTTGACACCGGTGGGTTCGGCGGCGAAATCCGGATTATCGGTCGGCGCTGCCAGTATTTGGTGCATCTCGCCAAGACGTTGCCCCAACAAGGCAGCGAAATCCGAGAGTTCCAACAAGGCGTTGTAATGCTGTTCCTGCTCAGAACGGCCGTAGGACAACTCATCACGCACCGCCCGCTCAAGGTTGTTCTGGGTCCACTCCCAGGCATCACCCTGATTGCTCAGATAACCCTGAGCAATCATCAGTAAATTGCTTTGCCCTTGTTTATCGATACGCACGACCGAACCCAGCAGCGGTGATATATACCCAAAGCCGGCTGCAGTCAGGTACGCGCCCATTTCCAGTTCCGGGTGAGTGCCCGCACTGACACGACGGATCATTTTCAGGACAAGGCTGCCACCGACCACCACGGAGCTATTCGACTGCTCAGCCGAGAGGTAACGTACTTCGGATTCGTTGTGCAACCCCAAGCTGTCCATTGCTGTGGTGTGCTCAAAGCGCAACTCGCCTTCGCTGCACGGCAGAACCGTCCTGGCCTGCATGCCCTGGATGACCGCGCGAATGAACGTCTCCAGCGTAAAAGCGTCCGTAATCAGGCCGACTTGACGGCCGCGCCGTACGCGAGCCAGCGCTAACTGCTGAGGCAATGCGCTGCTGATGTCATCTTCGGCCAATAGACCGAAAGGCAGTTGGTAGCGACCTTGATGATCGCCCGCAGTGACTTCAATTTCACTCAATAACACCGGATGCTGTGCGTCGCCAAAGCGCACTGCGTAAATAATGCTCACCTGATCGATGGCTTTGTCCTTACCCGCAAACCAACGGCGCTTAGGCAGATAAAGCGTCAACGACGTCTTCTCCATGGTGCTGCGCAACGGCTCGTCCAGTAGTTCTTCGAGGCGTTTTTTCAACACCAGGGTCGGGAAGTCCGGCATGCTTTTCACTGGTTCAACATGCCAGCTCGGCATTTGGTTTTCCGCCGCCAGCAGGAACCAATAAAAGCCATAGGGTGGCAACGTCAGCAGGTACGGAAGCTGGCCGACAGGTGGGAATGCGCTGCCACCGAGCATCTCAACCGGAACCATGCCAGCAAACGGCGACAGCTCAAGTTCCGCCGCCTGAGCCGCGCTGGAGACGTTAGCCACACACAGAATGATTTCGGTCTTGCCGTCCGGCCCTGTGTACTCACGGGTGTAGGCCAGAATTCGCCGATTGGTGGGCGACAGCATTTTCAAGGTGCCCCGGCCGAATGCTTTCTGCTGCTTACGCACCGTCAACATCCGTCGATTCCAATTCAGCAGCGAATGCGGGTCGTTGTTCTGGGTCTCGACATTGACCGATTGATACCCGTACTGCGGGTCCATGATCGGCGGCAGCACCAGGCTTGCCGGGTCAGCACGGGAAAAGCCGCCGTTGCGGTCAATGGACCATTGCATCGGCGTGCGCACGCCATCGCGGTCGCCCAGATAAATGTTATCGCCCATGCCGATTTCGTCACCGTAATACAACGTCGGCGTGCCGGGCATCGACAGCAGCATGCTGTTGAGTAACTCGACGCGACGTCGATCACGCTGTACCAACGGCGCCAGACGCCGACGGATGCCCAGATTGATCCGGGCCCGGCGGTCGGCGGCGTAGTAATTCCACAAGTAATCACGCTCGCGATCAGTGACCATTTCCAGGGTCAGCTCATCGTGATTGCGCAGGAAAATTGCCCACTGACAGTTCGCAGGAATTTCGGGCGTCTGGCGCAGAATATCGGTAATCGGAAAGCGGTCTTCCTGTGCCACGGCCATGTACATACGCGGCATCAGCGGGAAGTGGAATGCCATGTGGCACTCATCGCCGTCATTGCCTTTTGTATCACCGAAGTACAGCTGCGTGTCTTCCGGCCATTGATTGGCTTCGGCCAGCAGCATGCGGTCAGGGTAGTTGGCGTCGATTTCGGCACGGATCCGCTTGAGTAGCTTATGGGTCTCGGGCAGGTTTTCGTTATTAGTCCCGTCGCGCTCGATCAGATACGGGATCGCATCCAGGCGCAGGCCGTCGATGCCCATGTCCAGCCAGTAGCGCATCACTTGCAGTACCGCATCCATCACATGCGGATTGTCGAAGTTGAGGTCTGGCTGGTGGGCATAAAAACGGTGCCAGAAGTATTGGCCGGCAACCGGGTCCCAGGTCCAGTTGGACTTTTCGGTGTCGAGAAAAATGATTCGGGTGCCGTCGTACTTCTGATCACTGTCCGACCACACGTAAAAATCCCGTGCCTTGGAGCCACGCTTGGCCGCACGGGCTTTCTGGAACCATGGGTGCTGGTCCGAGGTGTGATTAATGACCAATTCAGTGATCACCCGCAGACCACGGTCATGGGCCTCAGCGATAAACTTCTTGGCATCGGCCATTGTGCCGTAATCGGCATGTACGCCTCGATAATCGGCAATGTCATAGCCATCATCACGCCGTGGCGAGGGGTAGAATGGCAGCAGCCAGACAGTATTGACCCCAAGCTCGGCGATGTAGTCGAGTTTGGCGATCAGGCCGGGGAAATCGCCGATCCCATCGTTATTTGAATCAAAAAATGACTTTACATGAACCTGATAAATGACCGCGTCCTTGTACCACAGCGGGTCATTGATGAAGGCTGCATGCCTGGGTTTCTTTGCCATCGTTGATTCCTTTTAATCCGTGGTCTGAATACGCCAGATGCCGAAAGGTTGATGCCAAGGCTCGATACGCATCCACTGCGTTTTGCCATACCAGGTCCAGCGATGGCCCGTCATCAGGTCTTCACCCGCAGTTGCCACGTCGTCAGGCAGACCCATTTCCCACAACGGCAATTCAAAATGCGCTTCCTGGGCGTTGACCGGGTCGAGGCTGACAGCCACCAGAACAAAGTTGCTGCCATCGGCGCTGCGTTTGCCGAAATACAAAATATTGTCATTCCAGGCGTTGTAGATTTTCAGGCCCAAGTGCGTTTGCAGCGCAGGGTTCTGTCGACGAATACGATTGAGTTGAGCAATTTCGGCAATGATGTTGCCCGGCGCGTTGTAATCCCGTGGCCGCAGCTGATATTTCTCCGAGTCCAAGTACTCTTCCTTGCCAGGCACCGGCGCTGCCTCGCATAACTCAAACCCGGAATACATGCCCCACAGGCCCGAGCCCATGGCTGCCAGCACCGCACGAATCAAGAAGCCTGCGCGGCCGGACTCATGCAGGAAGAACGGGTTGATATCGGGCGTGTTCACGAAGAAGTTCGGCCGGTAGCAATCTCGCCACGGCAACTGATTCAGCTGGGTGAAATACTCCGCCAACTCGGACTTGGTGTTGCGCCAGGTGAAATACGTATAGCTCTGGGAATACCCGACCTTGCCCAGCCGCGCCATCATCGCTGGCTTGGTGAACGCTTCTGCGAGGAACATCACCTCAGGGTACTGGCTGCGAATATCCGCAATCATCCACTGCCAGAAAGGCAGCGGTTTGGTGTGCGGATTATCGACGCGGAAGATTTTTACGCCCTCCTCGACCCAGCCCAGGACGATGTCACGCAACTCCAGCCACAAACTGGGGATCGCGTCGGGGGCATAGAAGTCGACGTTGACGATGTCCTGGTATTTCTTCGGCGGGTTTTCCGCGTAACGGATGCTGCCGTCCGGGCGCCAGGAGAACCAGCCCGGATGCTCCTTGAGCCACGGATGATCCTGCGAGCACTGGATGGCAAAATCCAGAGCAACCTCAAGCCCATACTCAGCAGCGGTCTTCACCAGATTGCGAAAGTCCTCGCGGCTACCCAGTTCCGAGTGAATCGCGTCATGCCCACCGTCGGCGCTGCCGATGGCGTAAGGGCTACCCGGGTCATCAGGCCCCGCTTGCAGCGAGTTATTCGGCCCCTTGCGATGGGCGCGGCCGATAGGATGGATCGGCGGAAAATACAGCACATCGAAACCCATGTCTCGAATCATCGGTAGACGAAACAGCACGTCATTGAAGGTGCCGTGGCGCGTCGGATCTTCAGTCACCGAACGCGGAAACAACTCATACCAACTGGCGAACTGCGCCCGTTCACGCTCCACATCCAGCGGGAATTCGACGCTACGGCTCAGGTAGGCATGATTCTCGGCCTGGGCCATCAGCGCCGCCGTTTCACTGTGCAGCAGCAACGCGACCTGGGCCGCGGGCTCGCTCTGCCCAAACCGCTCGATCACTGCACTGATTTGCTGTCGCAGTTCGACCTGGCTGCGTTCAGCGGCCTGGACTAAATGAACGCGACCCTCCTCCAACTCCAGATGGATCGGCACCCCAGCGCCATGCTTTTTTCGCAACTCATAGCGATAGCTGGCGAACTGATCGATCCAGGCCTCGAGCCTGAAGACGTAAAGGGCGACTGACGTCGGGGTGAATTCGCCTTCCCAGCTGTCATTGACCAGCTCTTGCATGTGAGTACTGTGCCAGTGCTCTTCATCGGCTGCACGCCAACGAATCAACACCGACAGCTTGTCGTGCCCATCGGCGAATACTTTGCTGGTCACACTCACCGGTTGCCCGATGATTGCCTTTACCGCAAATAACCCCCCCTCAATCACTGGCATCGTGTTTTCGATCACGATCCGCGGTAATTGCAGGGCCTGGGTCAAAGACAGAGGTCGGGTCGGGTGTGGAACGTCACTGGCCAAAGAATCCGGGCCGTAGGGCTGATCAGCGGTCACATTCATCGAGCATCACTCCTCACGCCCATTTAAAGACGCTCTTCAGCAGAATCCGTGCATTTAGGAACTGTATGTTTACACCCAGCATTGAACAAAACAGGTGTTCAGCAGCCGACTGCCAGCGACGGCACACCGGATCGGCCCGCCTAGTTTCCGAGCCCATCCAGGTGGGAAAAGTTCAAAACGGTTTAGCCGCGAGTGACAGCTTAGACCGGGCTTTGGCAATAGCCCGAGTGATTTGCACAGCCCCAAGGTACAACCTGTCAAACGCTGGAACAGTCCGGGAGTAATTGGCATTCGGGACGAGGATCAGTAGCCCCTTCCCTGCGGAAACACCTGACTCCACGAAATACGACACAGCATTGCCCGTGCCAAAGCCTGGGCAAGCCTCCAATCTGATCCGCTTTTTATTCAAATACCTGAGTCTGTTATGCAACCAGATGCTCGGCCATAGTTCAGCCGCCTGATACGGGCTGATGAGCATCCGACCATGAGCGAAAGAATTCCTGTCCAGATCATTGAACGCGTCGAACCTTCCAGAGCAAACGTGAAGGTCAAGTCCAGTGATCATTTGATTCATACCCGCAGTTTTACCGGGCTGTTCCGTAATTTACGTGTCAGTGGCGCGGGGTTTCTATTCCTGCTGTTCTTCGGCACCGTCTGGCTCGATTGGGGCGGACGCCAGGCTGTCCTTTGGGATTTGGCCGACAGTAAATTTCATATCTTCGGCGCGACGTTCTGGCCGCAAGACTTCATTCTGCTGTCGGCATTGCTGATCATTTGTGCCTTTGGCTTGTTCGCCATCACGGTGTTCGCAGGAAGAGTCTGGTGCGGATACACCTGCCCGCAGAGTTCCTGGACCTGGATTTTCATGTGGTGCGAGAAGCTCACCGAGGGTGAGCGTAATCAGCGGATCAAACTTCAGGCCGCGCCCTGGGGCATGAAAAAACTGCTGCGGCGCTCGGCCAAGCACAGTCTGTGGCTGGCGATCAGCGTATTGACCGGTCTGACCTTCGTCGGCTATTTCACCCCGATTCGACCGCTGGCCAATGAGCTGCTGACCTTGCAGTTGAGTGGCGTCAGTCTGTTCTGGGTCCTGTTTTTCGCGGGTGCGACCTATATCAATGCTGGCTGGCTGCGTGAAGCAGTCTGCATGCACATGTGCCCCTATGCGCGCTTTCAAAGCGTGATGTTCGACAAAGACACCCTCACCGTTTCCTACGACGCCGCTCGCGGTGAAAACCGTGGCCCGCGTAAACGTGAGGTCGATCCAGCGTCAGTGGGTCTGGGTGACTGTATCGATTGCCAGATGTGTGTGCAGGTGTGCCCGACCGGTATCGACATCCGTGACGGCTTGCAGATGGAATGCATTGGCTGCGCCGCGTGTATCGATGCGTGTGACTCGATCATGGACAAAATGGGCTATGCCCGTGGTCTGGTGAGTTACACCTCGGAAGCCGTATTGCAAGGCGGTCAAACCCGTCTGCTGCGGCCACGCTTGATCGGCTACTGCGCCGTATTGCTGGTGATGATCGGCGCGCTGGTGCTGGCGCTGGTCGAGCGGCCGATGGTGTCGCTGGATGTCAGCAAGGACCGGGGCCTGTTCCGGGAAAACAGCCAAGGCCAGATCGAAAACATCTACAGCCTGAAAATCATCAACAAAACCCAGCAGCGTCAGCAGTATCATCTGGCGCTTGTCGATGGGGACGACTTCCAGCTGCAGGGTAAAACCGAGGTCAGCCTCGCTGCGGGGGAAATCTTCGATTTTCCAGTGTCCGTGACAATGATCGCCGAACACCCAAGCAGCAGTTCGCAAAGCATCAGTTTTGAAGTGGTGGACAGCGATGATGCGAACGTACGCAGCCTGGCAAAAAGCCGGTTTGTCGCCCCGCTCAATCGCTGATCCCTTTAAAGTGGTGCCTGCCTCACTTCCCCGTCAGACCGCCAGTCAGCGAGAACCGATGAAACGTTATGAAAAGTTTGCAGACGATATCGCTGAACTGATTCGCTCCGGGGTGCTCGGCCCCGGCCAGCGCGTGCCCTCGGTACGTTATGCCAGCCAGACGTATGGGGTCAGCCCCTCGACGGTGTTCCAGGCCTATTACCTGCTGGAGCGACGCGGACTGATCCGGGCGCGGCCGCGCTCCGGTTACTTCGTCAACAATAATGCGCTACGGCAGTTTTCCGAGCCGGTGATCAGCACACAGGCCAGTGAGTCCACTGAGGTGGATGTCAGCGAGTTGGTGTTCTCGGTACTCGACTCGATCAAAGATCCGCAGACCGTGCCGTTTGGCTCGGCATTCCCAAGCCCTACGCTGTTTCCACTGCAACGGCTGGCACGCTCGCTGGCCAGCGCGAGCCGGCAGATGGACCCGCGCATGGTGGTCACCGACATGTCACCGGGCAACCCGCAACTGCGCAGGCAGATAGCGTTACGGTACATGGTCGGCGGCCTGATGCTGCCCATAGAGGAACTGCTGATCACCAACGGCGCGCTGGAAGCCCTGAATCTGTGCCTGCAAGCGGTCACTGAGCCGGGGGATCTGGTCGCGATAGAAGCCCCGGCGTTCTATGCCTGCCTGCAAGTGCTGGAACGCCTGAAGCTCAAAGCCGTGGAAATTCCGGTGCACCCACGCGATGGCATCGATCTGGGCGTGCTCGCACAAACCCTCGAGCGCCACCCGATCAAAGCGTGCTGGTGCATGACCAACTTTCAGAACCCGATGGGCGCCTCCATGCCCGAAGCCAAGAAACGCGAGTTAGTGGAATTGCTGCGCCAGCACCAGGTTCCGTTGATTGAAGATGACGTCTACGCCGAACTGTATTACAGCCCGCAAGCGCCGAAGCCGGCGAAAGCCTTCGACACTGAAGGGCTGGTAATGCATTGCGGCTCGTTTGCTAAAAGCCTGGCGCCGGGTTACCGAATCGGGTGGGTTGCCGCGGGACGTTATGCGCAGAAAATCGAGCGACTGAAACTGATGACATCGCTGTGCGCGTCGATGCCCGCTCAGGCGGCTATCGCCGATTATCTGCAGCATGGTGGCTATGACCGGCATCTGCGCAAACTGCGCTACGCCCTGGAAGAACAACAAAGCGCCATGCTCAGTGCCATCGCCCGCCACTTCCCCGCGCAGACGCGGGTCAGCCAGCCCGCAGGCGGGTATTTCCTGTGGCTGGAGCTACCCGAACACATGGACTCCCTGAAGCTGTTCCAGATGGCCCTGGCCCAAGGCATCAGCATCGCGCCCGGGCCGATATTTTCCCCGACCCAGCGCTTTCGTAACTGCATCCGCCTCAACTACGGTAGCCCGTGGGATGATGCGTCGGAACAGGCCATGGAGACCCTGGGCCGGATTATTCGCTCGTTCTGACAACGCCCGCCAAGCACCACGCGACGCTATCGACCGCCCCCCAGATCAATAAACGTCCCGGTGGCGTAACTGGCTTTTGCCGATAGCAGCCAGATGATCGCCTCGGCCACTTCCTCCGCACAGCCACCGCGCCCCATGGGAATGCCGGGTTCGAGTTTGCTGACCCTATGTGGATCGCCGCTCAAGGCATGGAAATCGGTAAAGATATAGCCCGGTCGCACCGCGTTGACCCGAATCCCTTCACCCGCCACTTCCCGCGCCAGGCCTAGGGTAAACGTATCCAGCGCGCCTTTGGAGGCGGCATAGTCGACGTATTCCCCGGAAGCCCCAAGCCGGGCCGCGACCGAAGAAACGTTGACGATGCTGCCACCTTTGCCACCATGACGTGGCGACATACGCAGCAAGGCGTGCTTGGCGCACAGCATCGGTCCGACCACGTTGGTTTTCATCATTCGGAGCATGCGGAACTCGGACATCTCTTCGACCCGGGAGGCCTCCGCGACGGTGCCCGCATTGTTGACCAGCGCCGTCACAGGCCCCAACTCCGCGTCGATCCGGGCGAACAATCCGATAATTTCATCTTCATCGCTGACATCTGCCTGCACTGCCATCACCTGCGCCCCGAGTTTGCGAATGTGTGCGCACACCCGCTCGGCCGCTTGATGGTCGGACAGATAATTGATGCAAATACGATACCCCTGCTCTGCGGCAAGCAAAGCAGTTGCAGCCCCGATGCCACGAGAGCTGCCGGTGATGAGAAGAACTTTTTCCATGGGTGAGCTTCCGATCAATCGCTAATGGTGGTCAGCCTAGCGCAGGCTTGGGGCGAGAGAAAGCCATGATCCGACACAGATCACGCTTCATCAAGCACGCGCTTAACCTCCTCTTTCCGCTTCGCACGACTGATATCCGCCATAAAGCGTTCCGCCGGCAACGGATGACCTAAAAGAAAACCCTGCAGGGAGTTGCAGCCGAGTTCGGTCAGGAAGTTTTGCTGCTTATCGGTTTCAACGCCCTCGGCGACGATGCGTAATCCAAGCGCCTGGCCCAGGGCGACGATTGCCGAGACGATCGCCGCGTCGTCGCTGTCGTGCTCCAGGTCGCGAACAAAGCCCCGGTCGATCTTCAGCTCGTTAGCGGGCAGGCGTTTGAGGTACATCAGGCTGGAATAGCCGGTACCGAAGTCGTCGATGGACAGGTCCACGCCCATATCTGACAGTTGCTGCAACACGGTCATGCTGACGTCAGCGTCACTCATGGCGGTGGTTTCGGTAATTTCCAGGGTCAGGCTGTTCGCTGGCAGACGGTGCAGCGCCAAGGCCCTGGCGACACTGGTGACCAAATCGTTGTGGCAGAACTGCAACGCCGAGAGGTTCACCGCAATCCGCCAGTGGCTGTAGCCCTGCTCATGCCAGACGCGCATTTGCCGGCAGGCTTCGTTGAGCACCCATTCACCAATCGGAATAATCAACCCGGTCTTTTCCGCAAGCCCAATGAACGTGTCCGGCAGCAGCAAACCCAGCTGTGGATGGTGCCAGCGCAGCAAGGCCTCCGCGCCTAATGGCAGGCCACTACCGGCATCGAATTTTGGTTGGTAATGCAAGCAAAACTGCTCTTGTTTGAGCGCCCGACGCAAGTCCTGCAACAGTTGCAACTGGTTGCGCGCATTGGTGTTCATCGACGCATCGAAAAAACAGTAGCCGTTTTTCCCCGCACCTTTGGCGTGGTACATCGCGGCGTCGGCGTTCATCAGCAGCTCATGCTGGGTCTGGCCATTGCCGGGGTACAGGGCTATGCCAATGCTGGCGGAGACTTGCAAACTATGATCGGTGACCATAAAGGGCTGGGCGATCAAAGCCACCTGACGAGCTGCGACGCTCGACGCGTCTTCTGTCTCGCTCAGTTCGACCAGCAGGACAAACTCATCACCACCGATACGTGCCAGGGTATTTTTGCCGTGCAGGTCTTCCCGCAGCCGCAGCGCGACCTGGCGCAACAACAAGTCGCCCATATGGTGACCAAACGCATCGTTGACGGGTTTGAATCCATCCAGGTCCATGAACATCAGTGCAAAACAGCCGCCATGCTCGTCGACCTTGCCCATGGCGTGTTCGATACGGTCCGCCAGCAACACCCGATTGGGCAGGCCGGTCAGCGTGTCGTGCAGAGCCAGTTGGGTCAATTCTCGATTGGCCACGCTCAGCGAGTTGGACAGCTCGGCAGTGCGATCCTCCATGCGAGCATCAAGGATCGACGTCAGCAAGGCAATCGTCAGAACCGCAAGGCTGGTGACCAGCACGAGCGTGTCCAGGCCATCAACCCGCAACCCACTGCCGACCGCACCACAGAAACTGCCATCGGCAAAACCTGCCGCCGCCATACCGGTGTAATGCATGCCGACAATGGCCATGCCCATGAATACTGCGGCCCCGCCTCTAGCCAAGCGCACATAGGGCGTTTGCCGACGCAGCCGAAAGGTAATCCATAATGCTGCCGCTGAAGCACTGACCGCGATCACCAGGGAACCCACAAACAACGAGGGGGCGTATTCAATGCCCGGCTGCATCCGCAACGCCGCCATGCCGCAATAGTGCATGGCGCTGATTCCGGCGCCCATGACCAGCGCGCCAAAGCTCAGTTGCAGGGCTGGCAGTTGCGGTTGGCTGACCAGCCACAGGGCAAAACCGCAGGACAAAATAGCGAGTGCCAGCGACAGCAAGGTAATCGGCAAGTCGTAGCCGAGTTCGACTGGCAGATGGAACGCAAGCATCCCGATGAAATGCATGGACCAGACGCCAATGCCCATCGCCAACGCCCCGCCACCCATCCATAGATAAACCGCGCGGCCCTTGGCCGTGACAATACGCCCTGCAAGGTCCAGCGCCGTATAAGACGCCAGGATTGCGACGAAAATCGAGATCAGAACCAGCGAGGGTGTGTAACTGCCAATAAGCATGAGCGTTCTCGTGACCGTGGCAGATGATGAGCATTCATGCTGCTGAAAGGCCGAGAATTGTACTCAACTTGTACAAAAAATCGCAGTTTGTTTAATTGTTTTTTTCGTGCCCGTTACAGCCTGGATCCAGTGTAGGAGCGAGCTGCCTGCAATAGCGCCAGCTCTGGTGCATTATGTCGATCACTCTTGAATATTCAATCCGCTCTCGGCATTCCAGCCACCACCCAACGCCGCGATCAGTTGCACACTGGCGATCAGCCGACTTTGCAGCAGGGTCAGCACGCTTCGTTCGTTACTTAGGGCAGTGGTTTGCACGTTGACCACATCCAGATAAGCAATAAGGCCGGCTTTATATTGGTTGTTGGTCAAGCGCAAGGACTCACGCGCCGACATCAAGGCCTCGGTGCGCACGCCAGCCTCATCTTCGTAGACCTTGAGCTGCACCAGATAATTTTCCACTTCCTGAAAACCGTTCAACACGGTTTGACGGTATTGGGCTACGGTCTGGTCGTAAACCGCTTCAGTGCGATCGACTTCCGCCGAGCGTTGGCCGCCATCGAACAGGGTCATCGCCAGTTGCGGTCCGACAGACCAGAAACGGTTCGGCAAGCTGATCCAGTTAGTGAACGTGGAGCTGCTATAACCGCCCTTCATACTCAACGTGAGGTCGGGGTAGTACGCGGCTTTGGCGACACCGATATTGGCGTTGGCCGCCATTACTGAGCGTTCGGCCGCAGCGATGTCCGGGCGACGTTCGAGCAACTGCGAAGGCAACTCCAGCGGGATCTGCGGCAACGCAGGAATGACGGTCGTGGCCGCCAGATTGAAGTCCGCCGGGGCTTGGCCCATCAGCACGGCGATTGCGTTCTCGAACTGAGCACGCTGCCAGATCAAATCGATCAAATCAGCCTGGGTGGTTTTTAGCTGGGTCTGCGCCTGCGCCACCGCATCTTTGCCGGAGATACCGGCACGGTACTGGTTCTGCGTCATGGTCAGCGAGCGCTGGTAAGCGTCGACCGTCGATTCGAGAAGGCGTTTTTGTTCGTCGATCACCCGCAGTTGCAGGTAGTTCTGCACCAATTCCGACTGCAAACTCAGCTGCATCGACGCCAGATCGGCAAGGCTGGCCTGAGCGCTGGCCTTGTCGGCCTCCAGACCACGACGCAGCTTGCCCCAGACATCGGCCTCCCAACTGACACCCAGCTGAGTGCTGTAAGTGTCGCGGATACCACTGCTGGAACTGGTCAGGCTCGAACTGCTGCTTCCGGTCCCCTGACTGGAGCGATTCTTACTCGCACTGAGATCAAGCGTCGGAAAGAACGCACCGCGAGCACTGCGCACCAAGGCCTTGGCCTGCCGGTACTGCGCTTCAAACTGAGCGACGGTCTGGTTTGAGCTGTTGAGTTTTTCCACCAGTCCGTTGAGTTGTGCATCGCCATACAACTCCCACCAAGCGCCCCGGGCCAGCGCATCGCTGGGCGCAGCCTGACGCCAGCCTTCGGCTTGTTTGAACTGCGCGGGCGTGGTCATTTCCGGCTTTTTATAGTCAGGACCGACCGCGCAGGCACTCAGGAACACGGCACAAAGCCCCAGACCGAGCCAACGCACAGGCCGCTGTAAAACGGGTTTGATTTGCAGGCGGTCGGTCATAGCGGAGTTTCCAAAGCAGCATCGGTGCGCACGCCACGCCATTGGTTGACGCGACGGCGCAAACGGTCGAGATAGAGGTAAACAACGGGGGTGGTGTACAGGGTCAGGATCTGGCTAAAAATCAGGCCGCCGATAATCGTCAACCCCAGCGGGTGACGCATCTCCGCCCCTTCGGCACTGCTCAGCAGCAAGGGCAAGGCGCCAAGAATAGCGGCCAGCGTCGTCATCAATATCGGTCGTAGACGTTGCAGGCACGCGCTGCGGATTGACTCCAGTGGCGTCATCCCGGACTCACGTTCCAATTGCAGCGCGAGGTCGATCATCAGAATGGCGTTTTTCTTCACCACCCCGATCAACAGAAACAGCCCGAGCAACGAGATCAGGCTGAACTGGCCACCCAGCAGATAGATCGACAGCAACGCGCCGACCCCCGCCGATGGCAAGGTCGAGAGAATGGTCAGCGGGTGAATGTAGCTTTCATAGAGGATCCCAAGCACCAGATACACCACCACCAGCGCTCCCAGAATCATCCACGGCTGGCTTTTCTGGGCGGCGGCGAACGTGTCGGCTGTCCCCGCCATTTTGGCGATGACATCGGTGGGCAAACCCACTTTGGCCACGGCGTGCTCAATGGCAGTAGAGGCTTGTTCAAGCGTCACGCCCTCCGCCAGGTCGAAGGAAATATCTTCGGAAGCGAACTGACCGTCATGGGTCACCCGGTCATTTTCCAGGCTGCGTTCGTAATGGGTGAAACTCGACAACGGAATGCGCTCGCCTGCGGCCGTGATCACCTGAACCTGCTCAAGTGTGACCGGGTCCTGAGCGTATTTCGGGTTGACCTCCATCACCACCTGATACTGGTTGAGGCTGTCATAGATGGTGGAAACCTGCCGCTGACTGTAAGCGTTGTTCAGCACTGCCGTGACCATGTTCATGTCAACGCCCAGTCGTTTGGCGGTATCACGGTCCACTTGCAGGGTAACTTGTTGCGCGCCACGACCTTCACGCCCATCGATAGCGGTCAGTTCCGGCAATGACTTGAGCGCCGCCAGCACTTTCGGGTACCAGAGACGCAGGCTGGTCAAATCGCCGCTTTGCAGGATGTATTGGTATTGCGAGGTGGTCTGCTCGCGTCCACCGCCGAATTGCAGGTCTTGATCGGCCATCAGAAACAAACGGCCACCGGGAACTTGCGGCATATTTTTACGCAAACGCTCAATGACTTTATCGGCGGCAATATTGCGTTCCTTGATGGGCTTGAGCCGCACAATCATCGTGGCATTGTTGGAGCCACCGTTGCCGCCAATAAAGCCGGCTACGCTGTCGACGGCGGGATCAGCCAGCACAGCCTTGCGGTAAATTTCCATCTTGGGCTGCATCACTGAAAACGAAAGGCCGTTGTCGCCCCGGATAAAGCCGATCAGTTGACCGGTGTCCTGTTGCGGCATGAACGTCTTGGGCACTACCACATACAGCGCGATGTTGACGCCGATGGTCAGCAGCAGGCTCAACAGGGTCAATCTTCGATGACGCAACGCCCAGCCAAGGCTGCGGTCGTAGCCCGCGACCATCCGCTCGTTGAGTCGACGACTCCAGCGTTGCAACGAATTTTCCCGATCCGGATCATGGGGTTTGAGCCAGCGGGCGCACAACATCGGGGTCAGGGTCAGGGACACCACGAGCGAGACGACAATCGATACCGCCAACGTGATGGAAAACTCGCGGAACAGGCTGGCAATAATACCGCCCATAAACAGGATCGACAGGAAGACCGCCACCAGCGATACGTTCATCGACAGCAAGGTGAAGCCTACTTCCTTGGCGCCCAGGTACGCGGCCTGCATCGGCGGCACGCCTTTGTCGATGTGCCGGGATATGTTCTCCAGCACTACGATAGCATCGTCCACCACCAGGCCAGTGGCGAGGATCAACGCCATCAGCGACAAGTTGTTCAGGGAAAAACCGGACAAGTACATGACGGCAAACGTACCCACCAGCGACACCGGGACCGCCAGCGTCGGGATCAACGAAGCGCGGAAGTTGCCAAGGAAAAAGAACACCACCAGGATCACCAGAGTCACGGCGATTAACAGCGTCATTTCTGCTTCGTGCAAGGTCGCCTTGATCACTGGTGAGCGGTCCATGGCCAGGTCCAGATTGACGCTGGCTGGCAGCACTGCCTGCAAGGCCGGTAATTGCGCCTTGATCTGCGCCACGGTCTCGATGATGTTGGCACCGGCCTGACGGTTGATGACCAACAACACCGCCTGCTTGTCGTTGAAAAAACCGGCGTTATAGCGGTCCTCCACTGCGTCACTGACTTTCGCCACGTGACTCAGGCGCAGGGCCGCACCGTCCTGATAGCGGATGATCAGCGGTTCGTAATCCTTGGCTTTTTCCAGCTGGTCGTTCGCCTGCACCTGCCAGTTGTGGTCGGCGTCCTCCACCGACCCTTTAGGTTTGCGCACGTTGGCATTGGCAATCGTAGTGCGGACTTCATCCAGCGACACACCATACTGATTGAGTAGTTGCGGCTCGAGTTCGACCCGTACGGCAGGCAGCGAGCTGCCGCCGATCTGCACTTCGCCGACGCCGTTCACCTGAGACAGGCTTTGCGAGAGGATCGTCGACGCCAGGTCGTACAGCTGGCCCTTCTCCAGCACGTCGGACGTCAGCGACAGGACCATGATCGGTGCCTGGGACGGGTTGACCTTTTTGTAGGTGGGCATGCTGCGCATACCACTGGGCAGCAGATTGCGCGAGGCATTGATCGCCGCCTGCACTTCCCGCGCTGCACCGTTGATGTCTCGATCCAGGTCGAACTGCAGAATCACCCGGGTCGAACCCTGGCTCGAACGGCTGCTCATGGTGCTGATCCCGGCAATCGTGCCCAGGGAGCGCTCCAGTGGCGTCGCCACGGTGGAGGCCATGACCTCGGGGCTGGCGCCCGGCAAGCTGGCCGAGACCACAATCACCGGGAAGTCCATGTTCGGCAGGGGCGACACCGGCAGCAGACCGAAGCTGACACCGCCCAGCAAGATGATCGCCAGGCTCAGGAGCATGGTTGCAACCGGCCGACGGATGAAGGGCCCTGACAGGTTCATACGTCGGCCTGCTCCAGGCTCGCGGGCGCACTCGGTGTGTGCCCCCATCGCCGAGCCAGACGGTCGAAATACAGATAGATCACCGGCGTGGTAAACAGCGTCAGTACCTGACTGAGCATAAGGCCGCCGACCATCACCAAGCCCAGCGGCTGACGCAATTCAGCGCCGGAACCACTGGCGAGCATTAACGGCACGGCACCGAACAGTGCGGCCATGGTGGTCATCAGGATCGGCCGAAAGCGCAGCAGCGCCGCTTCGTAAATCGCCGTTTCCGGATCGACGCCCCGATTGCGCTCCGCGTCCAGCGCGAAGTCGATCATCATGATCGCGTTCTTCTTGACGATACCGATCAACAAAATGATGCCGATGATCGCGATCATTCCCAGGTCATTGCCACTGATCAGCAGCGCCAGCAGCGCGCCGACTGCAGCAGACGGCAATGTCGAGAGAATGGTGATGGGATGAATGTAGCTCTCGTACAGCACGCCAAGCACGATATACATCGTCACCACTGCGGCCAGAATCAGCAGCAAGGTGCTCGACAATGACGCCTCGAACGCCTGGGCTGCACCCTGGAATTGAGTCTGCACGCCGATCGGCATGCCAATGTCTTTCTGCACCTGATTGATCACTTCCACCGCGCTGCCCAATGCCACGCCCGGGGCCAGGTTGAACGACATCATGACCGACGGGAATTGACCGATGTGGGCGATGGCCAACTGCGCCTGGCGCTGTTCGACCCGTGCCAGACTCGACAGTTTGACCTGAGTACCGGCAGTGGTCTTGACGTGAATCTGATCCAGAGCCTGCGGCCCGAGATCGCTGCCGGAAACCGCCTGCAACACCACACGGTATTGGCTGGCCTGGGTGTAAATGGTGGAAATCTGGCGCTGACCGAAGGCGTCGTAGAGCGCATCGGTGATGTTCGCCACGCTGACACCGAGGCGGCTGGCAGCGTCACGGTCGATCAACAAATAGACCTGCAAACCCTTGTCTTGCAAATCGCTGGCGACATCGGTCAATTCTGCTCGTTTACTCAAGGCCTGAGACAGCTTGCCGCTCCACTCGGCCAACAGATCGGAGTCCGGCGACGACAGACTGAATTGATACTGGGTACGGCTGACCCGATCTTCGACGGTCAGGTCCTGCACCGGCTGCATGAACAAACGGATGCCCGACAGCGTGTCGAGTTGCGGTTGCAAACGTTGAATGATTTGCGTGGCGCTCAGGTCGCGTTCGCTGTGAGGCTTGAGGTTGATCAACAAGCGTCCGCTGTTGAGTGTCGCGTTATCACCGTCCACGCCGATATAGGAAGACAGGCTCGCCACCGCCGGATCTTGCAGGATGATTTTCGCCAACGACTGTTGCCGCTCGCTCATGGCGGCGAAGGACACCGATTGCGGCGCTTCGGAAATGCCCTGAATCACCCCCGTGTCCTGCACCGGGAAAAAGCCTTTAGGCACGATCATGTACAGGAACACCGTCAGGCCCAGGGTGGCAATGGCCACCAGCAAGGTCAGCGGTTGATGCTTGAGCACCCAGCGCAACTTACGTCCGTAGGCCGCAATCATCCAATCGATCCAGGCCCCACTGGCGCGATAAAAACGGCCCTGTTCCCCTGCCTTGGGCTCACGCTTGAGCAACCTGGCGCACATCATCGGCGTGAGAGTCAGGGACACCACGAGGGAAATCAGGATCGCCACCGCCAGGGTGATCGCAAACTCACGGAACAGCCGACCGACTACATCAGCCATGAACAACAATGGAATCAACACGGCGATCAGCGAAATCGTCAGTGAGATCAGGGTAAAACCGATCTGCCGCGCGCCTTTGAGTGCGGCTTGCAGTGGCGTGTCGCCCTCCTCCAGGTGTCGCGAGATGTTCTCCAGCATCACGATGGCGTCATCCACCACAAAGCCAGCGGCGATGGTCATCGCCATCAACGTCAGGTTGTTGACCGAGAACCCGGCCAGGTACATCACACCAAACGTGCCGACCAGCGACAGCGGTACGGCAATCGACGGAATGATCGTGGCACTGACCCGACGCAAGAACAGAAACGTAACCAGGACCACCAGCGCGATGGCTATCAGCAACTCGTGCTGCACGTCAGTGACCGACGCACGAATGGTTTGCGTGCGGTCAGTCAGGACAGTGACATCAAGCCCGGCGGGCAGGTTATCAGTGATACTGGGCAGCAGCGCTTTGATCCGGTCGACCACCTCAATGACGTTGGCACCGGGCTGGCGCTGAATATTGAGCAGCACAGCCTGGTTCTCGTTGGCCCAGGCTGCCAGCCGTTCATTCTCCGCCCCGTCGATGACCTGAGCCACGTCCTTCAGACGCAAAGGCGCGCCATTTTTGTAGGCGAGAATGAGTTCCGCGTATTCCTCCGGCGACTTCAACTGGTCGTTGGCATCCAGCATCGATACCCGCGTCGGGCCATCGAAGTTACCCTTAGGCTGGTTGACGTTGGACGCACCGATCAGCGTGCGCACATCCGCGAGATTCAGGCCATTGGCGGCCAGCGCTTCAGGGTTGACCTTGATCCGTACCGCCTGACGTTGTCCGCCAGCAATACTGACCATGCCCACACCGCTAATCTGGGCGATTTTCTGCGCCATACGCGTATCGACCAGGTCGTTAAGCTTGGGCAGCAGCATGGTTTTGGAGGTAATTGCCAGGGTCAGTACCGGGGTGTCGGCCGGGTTGACCTTGTTGTACACCGGCGGTGCTGGCAGATCCGTGGGTAAAAGATTGGTCGCACCGTTGATCGCGGCCTGCACTTCCTGCTCAGCGACGTCCATATTGAGGTCGAGGCTGAAACGCAGGGTGATCACCGAGGCACCACCGGAACTGGTCGAGGCCATTTGCGTGAGCCCTGGCATCTGCCCGAACTGCCTCTCCAAAGGCGCGGTCACTGCGCTGGTCATCACTTGCGGACTGGCGCCGGGGTAAAGCGTCAGCACGCGAATCGTCGGGTAATCCACCTGAGGCAAGGCCGAGACCGGCAGCAAGGTATAAGCAATCAGGCCGGCCAGAACGATGGCCAGCATGCTCAGGGTGGTCGCTACCGGACGCAGGATGAACAGCCGGGAGATGTTCATACGCGGCTTTTTTCCGCCTTATTGGCTACAACCGATTCATCAGTACCCTTTGAAGGTTGACCCTGCAACTTTTGCACCGGCGCGGCGGGGACGTCCTTGCTATCGTTGACCACTTCCACCTCACTGCCATCGCGCAAGCGATCGGTACCCTCGAGCACGACGCGCTCGCCTTCGGCCAGGCCGCTGGTGATAACGGTGGCTTTTTCGTCGCTCGCTCCGGTCTGCAATTGGCGAATCTTGACCTTCTTGTCGCCATCCATCACGTAGGCGAATGTCCCGTTGGTACCGAACTGGATCGCTGCAGAAGGCACCAGCACTGCGTGTTTAAGGGTGTCGGCACGCAGGCGCAGGTTGACGAACTGATTGGGAAACAGCAGTTCGTCCTGGTTATCGAAACGGGCCTTGAACTTCAATGTGCCCGTGGTGATGTCGATCTGGTTGTCCAGGCTGTACAGCACGCCGGTGGCTTGCAGTTTTTCGTCACCCCGGTCCCAGGCTTCCGCCAGCAGCTTGTCGCCACTGCGAAAACGCGCAATGACCACTGATAAGTCTTTCTCGGGCAGGGTGAAATTGACGGTGATGGGTTTGGTCTGGGTGATGACCACCAGCGCTGTGGTGTCATTGGCCGCCACCAAGTTGCCTACATCCAGTTGGCGCAGCCCGGTACGCCCTGCGATAGGCGCACGAATTTTGGTGAACTCCAGATTGAGTTTAGCGTTTCCCACCGCAGCCTGATTGGTCTTGATCGTGCCCTGATACTGACCCACCAGTGACGCAGCGGTGTCCAGTGTTTGCTTGGCAATGCTGTCTTCGGCATACAGGCCGCGATAGCGCTCCAGATCAATCTGCGCGTTTTTGAGCAACGCCTGATTGGTCAGCAATGTACCTTCGGCCTGCTCCAGCGCAATCTGGTAACTGCGTGGATCAATCTCGGCCAGCAGGTCACCCGCCTTGACCATCTGCCCTTCCTGGAAGTTAAGTTTGACCAACTGCCCCGCTACCTGGCTGCGAACGTTGATCGTGTTCATCGCCGTCACGGTACCCAGCGCTTTGTAGTAAATCGGGAAGTCACCCACGGTGGCAGGCGCCACACGTACAGGTACCGGCCCGGTTGCGCCGCCAAAGCCCGGACGAGGCGTACCGCTCGTAGACTTTGGATGGGTGGCTGCCGCGCTTTTGTGTGTGGCTGAAGACGGCCACCACCACCAGCACAGGCCGATGATAATCAACAGGACTGCCAGGCTGATCAGCCAGCGACGGGAACTACGGGGGCCAGAGGATTGCATGAATAAATCAACCATTGTGCGCGTGGGCTTCTACGGGAGGCTGAACAATAAGCACAGTTGGGGCCCAAGCAAAGCGCCTTTACCGGCAATTTACTTAGCGCTTACTTTCGATAAGACCCTGAAGCACAAATAAAAACGGCCTGGACGAGGCCAGGCCGTTAATGTTTTACAACGTGTTACTTCAGAACAGCCAGAACAGCGTCGTAATTCGGTTCGTGGCCGATTTCAGAGACCAGCTCGCTGTGCAGTACTTTATCGTGTTCGTCGAGTACAACCACGGCACGCGCGGTCAGACCTACCAGCGGGCCTTCGGCAATTGCCACGCCGTAGTTTTCCAGGAACTCGCGGCCGCGCATGGTGGACAGGTTCTTGACGTTTGTCAGGCCTTCGGCACCGCAGAATCGGGCTTGGGCGAACGGCAAGTCGGCGGAAATGCACAGCACTACGGTGTTGCTCAGGTCATTGGCCTGGGCATTGAACTTGCGTACGGAGGTCGCGCAGGTCGGGGTGTCTACGCTTGGAAAAATGTTCAGCACTTTACGTTTCCCAGCGAAGGTGGCCAGGGTAGCGTCAGACAAGTCGCCAGCCACCAGCGTGAACGCAGGTGCGGAGTTGCCAACCTTTGGCAGTTCGCCGTTGACTTGAATAGGGTTGCCTTTCTGGGTCACTTGAGCCATGAGCTGAGTCCTTTTTAAAGGGTTTCTGGAAGAGCCGGAAGTTAAACACGAAAGTGCGTAGGGACCTATGGGCCTGACTGGATTTTGTCTAACCGATTGTTCCGGGCGCACAATTCCACCAACCAGTCGACGAACACCCGCACCCGCCGCGACATCTGCCGATGCGGCGGGTACAAAGCCGTCAAGGCCATCGGCGGCGGGCGAAACGTATTTAGCACCTCTACCAGCGACCCACTGCGCAGCTGTTCGACGATATGGTAGTACGGCGTCTGCACCAATCCGTACCCGGCTTCGCATGCAGCCAGGTAGCCGTCTGCGCTGTTTATTGACATCGCCTTGGTCAGACTGAAATCACGCACCTGACCGTCAATCAAGAACTCCAGGCCGTACCGTTTGTTGGAGCTGGCCGAGAAATACTCGATCACTTTGTGCTGCGACAAATCTTCCAGTGTCAACGGCGCGCCATGACGCTGTAGGTACTCGCGACTCGCGCAGGTCACTTGCGTCATATTCGCCAGCGGCCTTGCCACTAGCGACTCATCCAGCGACGGCCCTGCCCGCACCACGCAATCCACGCCCTCACGAATCAACTGCACAGGACGATCACTCATGCCGATTTCCAGTTCGATCATCGGGTAACGGTCGGTGAACTGCGGCAATGCGGGGATAACGATCAAGCGACCGAAACCCACCGGAATATCAATGCGCAATACGCCTTGTGGCGCCTTGCTCGCCGATGAAAACGCCGCTTCGGTGTCTTCCAGATCGGTCAGCAGACTGACACAACGCTGGTAATACGCCTGGCCGTCCAGGGTCGGACTGACGTGGCGGGTGGTGCGTTGCAGCAACTGCACCCCCAAATGCGCTTCAAGTTGTTTGATCAGAATTGTCGCCGAAGCCCGCGGCATATGCAGGCTGTCAGCGGCTTTGGCAAACCCGCCCAGTTCGACGATACGGGTGAACACGCGCATGGCGTTGAATCGATCCATGGGGCGACGACCTTGTAGGTGAAGTGAGGTCAGGGAGGCAATTTTAGGCGCCACTGTTTAGATTTTCTAAACAGTGAAAGCATTTTAAGCCGGTTTATCTCTGTTCTGTCGAGCGTAACAATGGAAGTCACCTTTAAATCGGCAGGAGTTTATCCATGCAAACCCGTCAACTTGGTAAAAACGGCCCGCAGGTTTCCGCCATCGGTCTCGGCTGCATGGGCATGACCGACTTCTATACCACTGGCACTGACACCAAAGAAGCCATAGCGACCCTCCATCGCGCCCTGGAGCTGGGTATCACGCTGTTGGACACTGCCGATATGTATGGCCCGCACACCAACGAAGAACTGATCGGCCAGGCCATTCGCGGCAAGCGTGATCAAGTCTTTATCGCCAGCAAGTTCGGCTTTGTCCGCGATGCTAGCGACCCCACTGCCCGGGGGGTAAACGGCAGCCCGGAATATATTCGCAGCGCCATCGACGGCACGCTCAAACGCTTGGGCATCGAAACCCTGGACCTGTATTACCAGCACAGGATCGACCCACAAATCCCGGTCGAAGAATCCGTGGGCGCCATGGCCGAGCTGGTCAAGGCCGGCAAGGTTCGTTACCTCGGTTTGAGCGAAGCTTCTGCCAGTACGCTGGAGCGGGCGCATAAAGTGCATCCGATCAGCGCGCTGCAAACCGAATACTCGCTGTGGAGCCGAGAGCCGGAAGAGAATGGCAGCCTCGAAACCTGTCGCCGTCTGGGTATTGCTTTTGTACCCTACAGCCCTCTGGGGCGCGGATTCCTGACCGGCACGCTGAAAAGCCCTGACGACTTTGCAGCTGACGATTACCGTCGATCGAGCCCGCGTTTTCAGGGCGAAAACTTCGCGAAAAACCTGCTGCTCGTGGAGAAGGTACAAAAACTTGCCGCTGAAAAAGGCGTCAGTGCCGGCCAGTTGGCCTTGGCTTGGGTGCTTGCCCAAGGCAATGACATCGTGCCGATTCCGGGGACCAAGCGACGCAAATACCTGGAAGAAAACGTCGCCGCATTAGCGATAAAACTAACCCCGAACGAACTGCAGACCCTCAAAGACCTGTTTCCCATTGAGGCCATCGCCGGAAAGCGTTACAGCGACAGCTCGTTAAAACTGGTTAACCAGTAACAGCGGCCCGATTGTGGGAGCACATGAATTCGCTCCCACAACATTCATGAGTGCACTGCTCAAAAGTCCCGTTTATAGAACAGATCCAGTGAGCTGGCGATTCCGCTGGCGGCTTCCAGATAGAGCTTTTTGCTCAACATATAACGCAAGGCGATGGTGTTGGCCGGTTCGAACACGCCGACGCCATAGCGCAGGCTCAACTTGTCAGTAATCTTGCCACTGGCGACGACACTGGTCGTATTGCCGCTGCCTGACGTGTCCAGCTCGAAATCCTTGATACCAAGATCCTTGGCGAGCGTACCCGTGACTGAAGAGCTCCCGGCCAGGCCCAATGCCAACGCTGCCTGGGCCATCATGTTGCTGTCTTCGCCGGTGGTGCTCAACGGGCGCCCCATGATCAGATAGGACAACGCCTGCTCCTGGCTCATGGCCGGCTCTGAGAACACGACAGTGGTCGGCTGTTCGGCGCTGCCGGTCAGGCGAATACCGGCAACCACGTCGTCGGTTTTGCGAATTGCTTCGATATCAAGGTACGGCTGGTCGATGGGGCCAGCGAATAAAAGCCGTGCTCGGCGAATGGTCAAACGCTGACCATAAGCCCGATAACGCCCATCGTTGAGGGTCAGCTCGCCCCGAGCGTCGAGGTTGTCACCGATATGCACATGCCCGGCCAGATTCGCGGTCAGCCCAAAACCGCTGAAGCTGAGTGTTTCCTGACCTACTTCAACGTCGATATCCATGGCCATGACCAACGGCGGCGCGCCCTGTTCGGTCTGATGGCCGACGATCACGGTGTCACCCGACAGTTTGACTGTCGAGGGCGGCAGTTCACGAATCGTAATCGCGCCTTTGGGGATCAGCACCTTGCCGGAAATCGCCAGCTTACCGCCCTTCATGGTGATGTTTAGATTCGGTGCCACTTCCAGCAGGGCATAAGGTTCCACCGTGAGCGGCAGGTGCGCGCCTTTCAGATTGAGGTCCACCGCAAGCGCTTCGCCCCAGGATATCTGCCCATTCAACGTACCTTTTCCAGACTCGCCACTGTTCCAGCCGCCGTCCAGGCGCAAGCTTTCGCCAGCGATCAGGGCCTGAACCGTCAGGTCATGCAGGCTGACGGGCAGTTCCGGCCCAGTCACTTCGCCGTCGCTGAGGGTGACGCTGCCATTAACCTGCGGTGCCAGCAGCCCCCCAGACAAACGCCCACTGCCATTGAGCCTGCCGGTGAGTTTTTCGACCATCGGCACGAAAGGCCGGGCAATGGATATATCCACCCCACTGAGGTTGAACGCTCCGGACAGCGGTTTGTTTTTCGCCAGCGGATCAATCTGCACTGTCACTGACAGCGTGCCCAGTTTTCCACCGCGAAAGTCCAGCTGGGAGTCGATGCGTTTCGGGTTCAGGATGCTGCTGATCTTGAGGCTTTCATAAGGGAAATCCAGCCATTGGTCCTTCTCGCGAATGCTCAAAGTACCACCGCTGGTCTCCACCGAAACCTGGCCATTAGGGCCGGAAGTCGGGAGATCGAGTTGCACGTTGCCGTTGAGCAGGCCTTTCCAGGCAAAGTCCTTGGGCAACCACTGAGCCAGGCTTTCGAGGGGGAATTGCTTAAGGTGATAACGCAAGCGCGGCTCGGGCATCAGCCGCTGATCCTCACCGCACAAACTTGCCTGCCCCGAAATCCAGCAGTGAGCGGCAAAATTGACTTTGCCATCAGCCAGTCGTTCGAGCCTGGTCGGCTGCTGCAAGCGCCAATCCTGGCCCCCTGTTTGCACATCGCCACTGACCAGCCTGCCCCGCCAGTCACCTTTGCTCAGGTCGCCGTCGAGTGCCAACCCCAGCTTCAATAATGGGCCTTGCAGGTCGAGCGCCAATTGTTGATGTTTGATATCCCCCTGGCCGTTGACCTTCAGCGTGCCCAGTTGCGTGTCGCCCAGTTGAATACCACCACCCTTGAGGTCAATGGATGCACGCTGAGCCGTGTCCAGTTTTGCTGCCAGGGCCAGGCTTCGCAGGCGGTTGTCTGCCATCGCCAGTTGCCCGCCTTGCAGTGCCAGTTGACCTTGCGGCGCTTGCAGTGTGCCCGCCAGGTCCAGGCGCCCTTTGACTTGACCCTGCAAACGCGGCCACAGCTGGCCCAGACGCGGCAAATTGATGTCCATTTGGCCAAGCAGACGTTGCTGCAAGCTGCCTTTGCCTTGAATGCGGTTATCGCCCAGGCGAACATCCAGCGAGCCGAGCGTCCACTTATCACCGGCGCCATCGACCTTGGCCTGCAGCACGGCCGGCTGCCCCCGCAACCGACCTTTGAGGTCGAGGTCGACGTTCAGGCTCAGTCGCTCGTTTTTGTATTCCCCGGTGCTGCGCAACGGTCCAGCCAAGGTACCCGGCAATTCTCCCAGCCAATACGCCGGGTTGATCGCACTCAGATCCAGCGCCGTATCCCAGCCTATGCCATCGGCGAATTGCAGTTTCAGGTGCCCATCAGCCTTGCCCTTGCCCGCAGCCAGCTCTAACTGAGGCAGAAAGATCTGCTTGAGATCACCGCTGAACGGACTGCTCAGGCTGAACGCCCCGGCGGGTCCATCGAAAGCACCGCTGAAATTGCCCAGGTATTTGCCATCGGTGTAGGAGACTTCGCCGCTGAAGGTGCGCAAAGCCACCTGCGGTTCATCAATCGCCGGATAAAGCCGATGCCACGGAAAGTTCAGCCAATCGATTTTTGCGTCGGCGCTGAAGCCCTGGCGCCAGTCCAGCCGACCGCTGAGCTTCAGTGATTGTTCTGCACTGGCCGTCAGATCAAGCGCCGCGATGTCCGCACCTTGAGCATCGACCCTGCCTTGCAGCGCCAGCGCGACCGGACCTTGCTCGGCAGGCAGACTGGCGTTGCCAGAGACCCGATAACCGTGCTTCAAATCGCCCTGAGCTGCCAGCTCAATCCGATTGAGTTGCAGGGTGTCCGGCAGATCGGCGCTGGCCTTGAAGCCATCCGCCGTGACGTTCACCTGTGCGGGCAGATTCTCCACCAGCGGTTGCAGTTGCCCGCTCAATTGACCTTGCAGATAACCACTGCTATCCGCCTTGAGCTGCAAAGTCTTGAGCAGATTGCCCTGAATGTTCAAGGCCAGCGTCCAAGGCTGATCACCCGGTGCCGGCAGCTTCAGCTGACCTTGGGCTGTCAGCGGCCAGTCGCCGTTTGGCTGCAATAACCCGGACAGATCAAGCACCAGATCATCCCGTTGCAGATGCGCAGCATTGATCTGCAGGCCGTTGGCCGTCCACTCCGCTGCCAGTTGCAGAGCGCGTAATTGTTCGCTGCCATTAAGCATCAGGCTGCCGATGCGCACGTCACCCAAGCGGATCGCCAGCGGCAGCTTCAGATCCGGCAGACTCATGGGGCCACTGCTTTGGTCGGCACCGGAAGGGAACTGTAGACCGACGCGCTCGGCCTGCAATTGATCGACACAGAGCGTCATCTTCGCCAGACACAAAGGCGACCAGACAAAGACTGGCGCATCGACCTCGACGCGGCTATCGCCCTGTACCCACAGCAGATGATCGGCCCGCCATTGACCGGCCAGATGACCGCTGAAGTTTTCGATTTTCAGCCCCGGCACCAGCCCCAGCGCCCAACGGCTGCCCGCTTGCGTGCCCAGGATCAGGCACAGACTCAGGATCAGCAACACGGGTAACGCGATCAGGCTCAGGCCGGTAATTTTTATTGCGCGACGCACCGTTCAGGCACTCCTCATAATTCAGGGCCCATGGAAAAGTGCACACGAAACCCACCATCGCCATCCAGCGCATGAGCCAGATCCAGGCGCAACGGCCCGACCGGCGAGACCCAGCGCACGCCGATACCGACACCGGTTTTCAAGCGTGGCAGTTGCAATGTATTGAAGGAGTTGCCTTGATCGACAAACGTCGCCACACGCCACTTTTCAGCGATTGAATATTGATATTCGGCGCTGCCAGCGACCATGTACCGTCCGCCAATACGATCACCGTCGGAGTTCGTCGGTGATAGGGTCTGGTAGTCATAGCCGCGCACGCTTTGATCGCCGCCAGCAAAAAAACGCAAGGAGGGAGGGATCGATTGATAGCCGTTGGTCGCGCTGCCACCAAACTGCACGCGCCCAAGAAAACGGTGGTTTTGCCACACGGTCGTCAAGCCTTTAAGCAGTACAGTGCCGCGCAACACATTGGTGTCTGACGCCAGCCCCTCCTTGGCGACTTGCCCATCGAACTGCAGGCGATAACCGTTATGCGGGTCGATACGGTTGTCACTGCGCAAAAGTGAATAGCTGATACCCGGCATCAGCAACGTACTTAGCCCGGAATCATCGCCCAGACGATATTCCTCGCGCTGCCACTTCAATGAAATCACCCGATCCCAACCGCTGGACAGCCGACTGTGCCACTCAGGGCCGACGGTCAACAGCTTGCTCACGGTGTCGGTGCCCGCGATCTCTTCGTACTGGTAACCGCCAGCGAACCGCAGTTTGTCGGTCAGTGGCGGGGTCAGAGGTATGTCGTACCACAGGCCCACGTTTTGGCGCGGTGCGGACAGCTCCATCTCGGCACCATAGCTGTGCCCCTGAGGATTGACCCAATGGCGCGTCCAGTTAGCCTTGCCGCGCACACCGACGTCGGTGGAAAAGCCAAGGCCGAGCCCCATCGTGCGGGGCTTGCGGGTTTGTAGCTGGACCGCCACCGGAATCACCTGATCCACTGCTGCCGTGGGCGCCGCGTCCACCCGCACACCCTCGAAATAGCCGCTCGACTGCAAGGCCTGATTGAGTTCAGCGATCAGTTCCGAGTCATAAGGGGTGTAGGCTTTGAATGGCACCATGCGTTGCATCAAGTCGTCATCAAATGGCGCATCGCCGCTGAAGCTGACTTTACCTAGCACGTAGCGCGGGCCACTCTCATAAATCAGTTCTATATCGGCAACACCGGCCTTTGGGTCGATACTCAGGCGCTGGCTGCTGAAGTGCCCACTAAAAAAGCCATAGCGCGACGCCTGATTCTGGATCAGGCGCTTGGCGTCTTCGTAGTAGCCATGATTGAGTACAGCGCCCGTTTTCAACCTGTCGCTTTTCGGCACTCGAAACGCCTTGAGCGAGGCGGCTGGGCCTTCAATCCGTACGGTGACACTGCGCAGATGCACCGGCTCGCCAGGCACCACGTTGATCACCAGTCGCAGGTCCTTGCCGGTTTTTACTGTGCTGTCGATCTGCGCCTGGTAATAGCCCAAGGCTTGCGCCGCTTTTTGCGCCTGCTCTTCAGCCCCCAGACTGAAACGTTGCAGGGCCTCTTCATCGCGCTCGCCAAGGCTGCCCACATACCCTTCGATATTGGCTTTAAGTGCGTCGTTGAAGGGTTCGATCCTGATATCCAGTTGCGCCGCCGCGAACACCGAAAAAGTGCTGAACTGGACAATAAACAGCAGAACCAAACCGCTGGTGAATCTACCGGAAAACTTCATAGCGGCGGATGCTATCACGCGCGGCGAGTCGTACTGGAGCGCGTCTGACAGCGAAAGCCTGGGACTTTATGCCTGGGCTTTGAGCAATACCTGAGGATTGGGGTGGAAAAACACATGTTCCCGGATTGGTCCTACAGCAATCTCACCGATTTCCTCATAGCCCTGTCGCTTATAAAACTCCAGATATCGCGGATTGCCCGTGTCGAGCACCACGCCCTGTGAAGTTTCATCGACGGCGCACCATTGATGCAGCGCCGTGAGCAACTGCTCACCAAAGTGACGACCCTGAAATTGTGGGTGGACCCCCAGCAATGGCAAAACGTGCACAGCGTCAGAAGGCAGGCAGGCCAGCACCGCCTGGTGATACTCCAGATAGCGCTGGGTACAGCGCAACCCTGCACTGAGGACCATGCGCAAACGCCATGCCCAGCTTTCGGTAATATCGAGACGGCGTTGCGGTGGGGCAATCAGAGCGATGCCCACCAGCCGATCCTCGACGAACAACCCCAGCGCTGGCAGGTCCTGCAAGAAGTGCTGTTTGACCAGTTCACGCACGGTGGCCCTGACCCGATGCTCATAGCCCGGCCTGTCCGACTCAAACAAGTAAGCGAAGCTCGGTTCGTGGCGATAGGCGTGATACAGCAGCGAGCGCGCCTCGCGGGAGTAACCACTGTCCAGCTGGCGGACTTCAGCCACGGCTGTTGAAGTTTCAGGCATTCGGTTGACCTCATAGGTACAGCGCTGCTCGAACGACAGCGTTTGTGATGCGAAAGCTTCGAGTAACAGGTACGCATTACAGTTCCGACATTTTCGACTCTGCTACCCGACCCTAGCATTGGATCAGACAATCCGCCACGCTGGCCGTGAGTCGACAGGTCAGCTAGCATCGCTTTTTTGTTTGCCAGGATTGCCGCCCATGAAAATCGTCTCGTTCAACATTAACGGCCTGCGCGCCAGACCTCATCAGTTGGCGGCGCTGATTGAGAAACATCAGCCGGACGTGATCGGCCTGCAGGAAACCAAAGTCTCGGACGAGCAATTCCCCCACGCTGAAATCGAAGCCTTGGGGTATCACGTGCACTTCCACGGGCAAAAAGGCCACTACGGTGTCGCTCTGCTCTCGCGCCAGGCGCCACTCACCCTGCACAAGGGTTTCGACACCGATGACGAAGAATCCCAAAAGCGCTTTATCTGGGGCACGTTCGCCGACACAAAGGGCGAGCCTGTGACCATCATGAACGGCTACTTCCCGCAGGGTGAAAGCCGCGACCATCCGACCAAATTCCCGGCCAAGGAGCGTTTCTACAACGACCTCCAGCTGTTGCTGGAAAGCCAGTTCAAAAACGATCAGCCATTGGTGGTGATGGGCGACGTGAATATTTCCCCGGAAGACTGCGACATCGGCATCGGCCCGGATAACGCCAAACGCTGGCTCAGGACTGGCAAATGCAGTTTCTTGCCTGAAGAGCGCGAGTGGATGGCGCGCCTGAAAAACTGGGGCCTGATAGACAGCTTCCGTCATCTTCATCCCGAGGTGATAGACCGCTTCAGCTGGTTCGACTACCGCAGCCGGGGCTTCGAAGATGAGCCCAAGCGCGGTTTGCGGATCGACGTGATTATGGCCTCCCATGGATTGCAGTCACGCATCAAGGCCGCTGGCGTGGACTACGACCTGCGCGCCATGGAGAAACCGTCTGACCATGCGCCGATCTGGCTGGAGTTGAGCTAGAACCGGCCCCGCAGACGCCCTTTTAGGCATGACTGTCATATTTCAGCAATCATTCTGACTTAATCTCCCGGCACTTTCTGTCTCTATAAGGTGCCGCACATGCTGCGCGCTCTGTTCACTGGTACTGCCCGACACCGCGCAGCCTGGCTATTCGGTTTTATCTGCAGCACCCTGCCCGGTGTGGTTTTCGCGGCACTGCCGATCCCTGCCGAAGGCATCCCGGCGTTACGCATCCAAGGCTCCAATACCATTGGCGCCGCGTTGGGCCCAGCGCTGGTCGAAGGCTTGCTGCACGCCCAAGGTCTGCAAAATGTGCGTATCGAAGCGGGCGCCCATGAGAACGAACAACGTGTGCTCGGCCAGACGCCTGCCGGACGCACGGTACTAATCGAGGTGGCGGCCCACGGTTCTGGGACGGGGTTCACTGCATTGAAGGCCGACAAGGCCGACCTGGCAGCCTCCTCACGGCCGATCAAGGACAGCGAACTGGCGAACCTGGCCTCGCTGGGCGACCTGAAAAGCCGTAAGGCCGAACAAGTCATTGCCATCGACGGCGTGGCGGTGATCCTCCATCCGGCCAATCCCTTGCATCAGTTGAACACTGAACAACTCGCGCAAATATTCTCGGGTGAAGTCCACGACTGGGAAGATCTCGGCGGTACCGGTGGCGCGATTCACCTGTATGCCCGCGATGATCACTCCGGCACCTTCGACACGTTCAATGAGCTGGTACTGCTCAAGTACGGCAAAACCCTGGCGCACAACACCAAGCGATTCGAATCCAGTGAGCAGCTGTCTGATGAAGTCAGCCAGGACCGTGGAGGCATTGGCTTTATCGGTTTGCCTTACGTGCGCAGGGCCCACGCTGTCGCGATTGCCGATGGCGATTCGAAACCGATGCTGCCGACCGTCAGCCTGATTGCCACCGAGGATTACCCTCTGTCGCGGCGCCTGTATTTCTACCTGCCACCTCAGGGCCTCCAACCATGGGCCGAAGCACTGGTGCAGTTCGCACAAAGCAGCAAAGGCCAGGCCATCGTTGCCAACAGCGGCTTCATCGCCCAGACGGTACAGGCGATCAAGGTCCAGGCCTCAGCAGGGCTGCCTGCGGACTATCAAGCCATCGTCAAGCAAGCACAGCGTCTGTCGGTGAATTTTCGCTTTGCCCAAGGCAGTGCGACCCTGGATAACAAGGCGCAACTCGACCTGCAGCGGGTCGTTGACTACCTCAAGACACACGACAAATTGAACGGCCACGTCACGCTGGTAGGGTTTGGCGATGCCAAGAGCGATCCAGCGCGGGCAGCGTTATTGTCCAAACTCCGGGCCATGGCGGTGCGGCGAGAGCTGGTCAAGGCGGGCGTGGTCTTGCGCGACATTCGCGGTTTGGGTGATGAGATGCCGGTGGCGGCCAACAACGCCGATGAAGGCCGGATCAAAAATCGGCGGGTAGAGGTTTGGGTGTATTGAGTATCTGGGTGGGAGGCGAATAAATCCGCCCCCCACCGCTACTCGCGGTCAGTGATGCTCGCTGCGCAGCATTTCCTTCGGCATATACTTACCGATCTCGAACTTGCCTATCGCCGCGCGGTGCACTTCATCCGGGCCGTCGGCCAGGCGCAACGTGCGCTGCATTGCGTACATGTAGGCCAACGGGAAATCGTTGGAAACCCCAGCGCCGCCGTGCATCTGGATCGCCCGGTCAATCACGCGCAATGCCACGTTCGGCGCCACGACCTTGATCTGGGCGATTTCGCTTTTCGCGACTTTGTTGCCGACGGTGTCCATCATGTACGCAGCCTTTAGTGTCAGCAGGCGCGCCATGTCGATTTCCATCCGCGAATCAGCAATTTTGTCGATGTTACCGCCCAGTCGCGCCAACGGACGACCGAATGCAGTGCGGCTGATCGAACGCTTGCACATCAGTTCCAATGCCCGTTCAGCCATGCCGATAGAGCGCATGCAGTGGTGAATCCGTCCAGGCCCGAGTCGACCTTGAGCGATTTCAAAGCCGCGCCCCTCACCCAACAGGACGTTCTCGTAAGGCACGCGAACGTTCTCAAACAGCACTTCAGCATGACCGTGGGGGGCATCGTCGTAGCCAAATACTGGCAGCGAGCGGACGATTTTCACCCCAGGGGCATCGGTCGGCACCAGAATCATTGAGTGTTGCTGATGGCGCGGACCTTCGGGATTGCTCAGGCCCATGAAAATCATGATTTTGCAACGCGGGTCGCAGGCGCCAGAGGTCCACCACTTACGGCCGTTGATCACCCATTCGTCACCGTCACGTTCAGCGCGGGCGGCCATGTTGGTGGCATCGGAGGACGCGACGTCCGGCTCGGTCATGGCGAACGCTGAACGAATTTCGCCGCGCAGCATCGGTTCAAGCCACTGCTGCTTCTGGGCTTCGTTGGCATAGCGCACCAGCACTTCCATGTTGCCGGTGTCTGGCGCCGAACAGTTGAACGGCTCTGGCCCTAGCAACGAACGGCCCATGATTTCAGCCAACGGAGCGTACTCGAGGTTGGTCAGGCCCGCACCGAGCTTCGACTCTGGCAGGAACAGGTTCCACAACCCCTCAGCCTTGGCCTTGAGTTTGAGCTCTTCCATGATCGCAGTGGGCTGCCAGCGATCGCCCTCGGCGACCTGACGTTCGAACACAGGCTCTGCCGGGTAGACATAAGCATCCATGAACGCAGTGACGCGCTCACGCAGTTCCTGAACCTTTGGGGAGTACGCGAAATCCATGAGCAGCTACCTTCTGAAGGAGGTGGGTGAGTGCATGAATTGGATGCTAGATCAGCGATGAAAATTTATCTAACCTATTCTCAACGTGTATAAACATTCATAACCGATATATGATCGGCCTTCGTAACGTCTCAATAAAAACAACATGAGAGCGCAATGGAATGAATCTGAGCAAGGTCGACCTCAACCTCTTTATTGTCTTTGATGCCATCTATACCGAAGCCAATCTGACCCGTGCCGGACAGATTGTCGGCATCACCCAGCCTGCGGTCTCGAACGCTCTGGCCCGCCTGCGGGAGACCTTCAACGACCCACTTTTCGTACGGACCGCGCAAGGCATGGTGCCCACGCCCATGGCCCAGAACATCATCGGGCCGGTGCGCAACGCCCTGACATTGCTGCGCGTCTCGGTGCAGGAAAGCCGGATTTTCAATCCGTTGCAGGCAAACAAGACCTACCGCATCAGCATGACCGACTTGACCGAAGCGGTGATCCTCCCTGCGTTGTTTCAACGTCTGCGTCGACTGGCCCCGGCGGTGATTATCGAGAGCTTTTTGTCCAAGCGTCGCGAGACCACCAAGGAGCTGGCAGCCGGGCGGCTGGACTTCGCCGTCGATGCGCCCCTCAATACCGACCCGCAAGTGCGTCACGTCAAGCTCATGGAAGACAAATACGTGTGTGCCATGCGCAAGGGGCATCCCTTGGCGACCAAAGAAAAATTCAGCCTGGAAGACTACCTGTCCCTGACGCACATCCACATTTCCAGCCGCCGCAGCGGCCTGGGACATGTTGACCTGGCACTGGGCAAGATGGGCATTCAGCGCAAAATCGCCCTGCGCTCGCAGCACTACTTGATGGCTTCGCAAGTGCTACAACAGACCGATATGGTCATGACCGTGCCGGAGCGCTTCGCCAGACGCCATGATCTGCACTATGTCAATTTGCCGGTCAACGATGTGCCGCCGGTGGAAACCCACCTTTACTGGCACGAAAGCACTGATCAGGACCCGGCTAACCGCTGGATGCGGGAGCAGATAATCGAACTCTGCCAACTGGTGACAGCGCAAGAAAAGAAGCTAGATAAAGCTTTAGATATCAATCCCAAGTAATTGATTATAAAGTGTTAATTTTAATAACTTAAAGTCATTTCTAGGTTAAATGGTCGTGATTTGCGCATGGATGAGGCAGCAAAAGTGAATGAAGGCGCGGCAGGCAGCTTGACGTATACGTCAAGCACGCCGTAGGTTAGCCACACGTTTAACCGTGAGTCCCTTCATGAGCAGTCAGACCTACAGCATTTCCGACCTCGCCCGCGAGCTCGACATTACCACCCGCGCTATTCGCTTCTACGAGGAACAAGGCCTGCTCGCTCCCGAGCGGCGGGGCCTTGAGCGTGTCTACTCAGGCCGCGACAAGGTGAGTCTGAAACTCATTCTGCGTGGCAAGCGCATCGGCTTCTCCCTGGCAGAATGCCGGGAACTGATCGAGCTGTACGACCCTCGCGGCGACAATCGAAAACAGTTGAATACCATGCTCGGTAAAATCAGTGACCGTCGTACTCAGCTTGAACAGCAACTGCTGGACATCCAGCAAATGCAGCTGGAGCTGGACACTGCTGAAGAGCGTTGCTTGGCTGCACTTGAAAGAACAGTTACAGATCATGATGTTACTGAGTAAACCTCAAATAAATATAAGGTGATGCCATGCCCCTGCCTCAACATGTTCGCCTGGTGGAAGTCGGCCCTCGCGACGGCCTGCAAAATGAAGCCCAGCCCATTAGCGTCGCGGACAAGGTGCGGTTGGTCGATGAACTGACCGCCGCAGGCCTGAGTTATATCGAAGTCGGCAGTTTTGTCTCGCCCAAATGGGTCCCACAAATGGCCGGGTCCGATGAAGTCTTCGCTCAGATCCAGCGCAAGCCCGACGTGACCTATGCGGCGCTGGCGCCCAACTTCAGGGGGTTTGAAGACGCCCTCGCCGCTGGCGTGACAGAAGTCGCGGTATTCGCCGCCGCGTCCGAAGCGTTCTCCCAGCGCAACATCAATTGTTCGATCAGCGAAAGCCTGGAGCGTTTCGTCCCGATCATGGAGGCCGCCCGCCTGCACGGCATCAGTGTGCGCGGGTATGTCTCCTGTGTGCTCGGCTGTCCATACGAAGGCCAGGTCGCACCACAGCAGGTGGCCTCGGTCGCCAACGAACTGTTCGCCATGGGCTGTTATGAGGTGTCCTTGGGCGACACTATCGGCACCGGTACACCGGGCGCGACTCGCACCTTGTTCGACGTTGTCGCCGGGCAGATCCCGCGGGGCAAACTGGCGGGCCATTTCCATGACACCTATGGGCAAGCGCTGGCCAATATCTACGCCAGCCTGCTTGAGGGGATTCAGGTGTTCGACAGTTCTATCGCTGGGCTCGGCGGTTGCCCCTATGCCAAAGGCGCCAGCGGTAACGTCGCGACCGAAGATGTGCTGTACATGCTCAACGGTCTGGGGATTGATACCGGCATCGATATGGATCGCTTGATTGCAGCCGGTCAGCGGATCTGTGACGTGCTGGGGCGCCCTACCGGTTCACGGGTCGCGAAGGCGCGTTTGGCGACCGGAGTGTTACCGCGCCAATAAAAGGTGGGGAGGAAACGGGTAACACGGAAACAATTACTGATAATTTTTCTCGGCGACTTTGGCAGGTATTTTTTCAAGCCATTGATTTTAAAGGACTTGATTAAGTTGGCACGGCTTCTGCTATAGGTTCCGTACAACAAAAATAAAAAATAATGCAGTACCCAATAAAAACAATACGTATCGGCTCTGACATAACAAGAACAACACGGACAGAGACGCAGCTAATAGATTTTTTTGGAGTGGATAGCTTTTCAGGGGTTTCGACCCCGCGACCGGGCAGAGAACAATAAAACTACCTCAGGTAGCTCCCGAACTGGTTGGATCACGCAGGTGATGAAAGCGAGTCAGCGCTCAAAAAAATACGTTTGCTCTTGATCCTGAATGGGATCGACTAAAACAGCGGTAAAAGGGAACGGTCGCCAAAAACAACAACAGGCCACCCTAAAACAATAAAAAAAGAGCATGCATAAAACCTTGAAGGGGAGCCCAGGCTCCCCTTCGTGCTATCTGGCGTTTGCCAAACCCCATCAAGCCCCTACTCAACCGCCTTCAGCAATTCCTCGACACTGATTTCCCGCATGCGAAATTTCTGAACCTTGCCCGTTACGGTCATGGGGAATTCGTCGACGAATTTGAAATGGCGCGGGGTTTTGTAATGGGCGATCCGGTCTTTGCACCAGCCTTGCAATTCGAGCGCACTGACGACGTGCCCCGGGTGCAGCTTTATCCAGGCGACGATCTCTTCGCCATACCTGGTATCCGGGATGCCGATCACCTGGACGTCCGCCACTGCGGGATGGGTGAAAAAGAACTCCTCCAGCTCGCGGGGATACACGTTCTCGCCGCCACGGATGATCATGTCCTTGTTGCGCCCGGCGATGCACACGTAACCATTGTCGTCCATCGACGCCAGGTCGCCGGTGTGCATCCAGCCCGCTTGATCCAGCGCCTCGGCGGTGCCTTGCGGGTTATTCCAATAGCCGAGCATCACACTGTAACCACGGGTGCATAACTCGCCTATCTGGCCGCGCGGGACGACACAACCGGTTTCGTCGATGATTTTGTTCTCGAGTTGCGGCTGAGTGCGGCCCACGGTCGTTACCCGCAGCTCAATGCCATCCTCAGGCCCGGTCTGCAGCGACACCGGACTGGTTTCAGTCATGCCATAGGCGATCTGCACCTCCTTCATGTGCATCTCGCTGATCACTTTGCGCATGACTTCTATCGGGCAGGTCGCGCCAGCCATAATCCCGGTGCGCAGGCTGGACAGGTCAAATGCCTTGAGTTGCGGATGATCGAGCATGGCGATGAACATGGTTGGCACGCCATACAGCGCAGTGGCTCGCTCCTCAGCCACGACGCGAAGGGTGAGCAAAGGGTCGAAACCGTCATTCGGGTAGATCATCGTTGCGCCGTGGGTCATGCAACCTAGGTTACCCATGACCATGCCGAAGCAATGATACAGCGGCACCGGGATCACGACGCGGTCAGCCGCGCTCAAGCTAAGGCTTTCACCAACCATGTAACCGTTATTGAGGATGTTGTAGTGGCTGAGGGTCGCACCTTTGGGGAAGCCGGTGGTGCCCGAGGTGTACTGGATATTGACGGGGTGATCAAATTGCAGACAGCGCTGTCGCTCGTTCAGTTGCTCGACACTGACCTCGACTGCCAAAGACGCCAACGCACTCCATGGAAGAAAGCCTGCTGGCGGCTGCTCGTCGAGGCTAATCACCCCACGCAACTCCGGCAGGGACTCACTGCGCAGCTGTCCTGCCGGGTAGTCACACAATTCAGGAACCAGCGTGGCACACATGGCGTGGTAGTTCGAGGTCTTGAACGCTCCGGCGCAAATCAACCACTGACAGCCAGACTGCTTGAGCACGTACTCCAGCTCACTGGTGCGATAGGCGGGATTGATATTGACCAGAATCACGCCCAGTTTCGCGCTGGCGAACTGGGTAATGCACCACTGCGCGCAGTTCGGGGCCCAAACCCCCAGGCGGTCGCCCGTCCGCAAGCCCAGCGCCATCAGCGCCCGCGCATGCAGGTCTACCGCTTCGCCCAACTGCGCCCAGCTATAGCGCAGTTGCTGATGGCGCACGACCAATGCCTCGCCAAGAGGGAATTTGGCGACAGTCTCGTCAAATGCCTGACCGATGGTCTGCGCCAACAGCGCTTTGTCCTGCCGACCGCGAGAATAGCTAGGTTGAATCATGGACCGTCCCTTTTTATGTTTGTTTTGGGATCACAGCCGTATCGTCGTTTCGCCAGACACAGCCATCATAGAGGCCTTACTCTTCGAACACGTCTACTTTGGCGCAAATTGACGTTAACGTAAAGGTCATGCCTATGAACGGATGTTGACAGGCAAAGCCCGACAGGTTTACGTTAACGTAAAGGTGAATACAGCATTCACCATAGCACTCATTATTTTCAAGACCCCAACCCAGGGTTTGCACCCAACAATAATAGGAAAGGTAAAAAGCATGAGCTACCCGAGCCTGAACTTCGCCCTCGGCGAAACCATCGACATGCTGCGCGACCAGGTTCAGGCCTTTGTCGCGGCAGAAATTTCGCCCCGTGCGGCGCAAATCGATAAAGACAATCTGTTCCCTGCTGACATGTGGCGCAAGTTCGGTGACATGGGTTTGCTCGGCATCACGGTCTCTGAGGAATACGGCGGCGCGGGCATGGGCTACCTGGCTCACGTTGTGGCGATGGAAGAAATCAGCCGTGGCTCGGCTTCAGTCGCCCTCTCCTACGGCGCTCACTCCAATCTGTGCGTGAACCAGATCAACCGCAACGGCAACCCCGAGCAGAAAGCCAAATACCTGCCCAAGCTGATCAGTGGCGAGCATGTGGGTGCCTTAGCCATGAGCGAACCCAATGCCGGTTCCGATGTGGTGTCGATGAAACTGCGCGCCGACAAGCGCGGCGATCATTACGTTCTCAATGGCAGTAAAACCTGGATCACCAACGGCCCGGATGCCAACACGTATGTGATCTACGCCAAGACTGACCTGGAAAAAGGCGCTCATGGCATCAGCGCTTTCATCGTCGAGCGCGACTGGAAAGGATTTTCCCGCAGCAATAAATTCGACAAGCTCGGCATGCGTGGCTCCAACACCTGCGAGCTGTTTTTCGATGACGTCGAAGTGCCGGAAGAGAACCTGCTCGGGGTGCTGAACAGCGGCGTCAAAGTCTTGATGAGCGGCCTCGACTACGAGCGCGTCGTGCTTTCGGGTGGCCCTACCGGGATCATGCAGGCCTGTATGGACGTGGTGGTGCCCTACATTCACGACCGTAAACAGTTCGGCCAGAGCATCGGCGAATTCCAGCTGATTCAAGGCAAGGTCGCCGACATGTACACCCAACTCAATGCCAGCCGCGCGTACCTGTATGCCGTGGCTCAAGCCTGTGAGCGCGGCGAAACCACGCGCAAGGATGCTGCCGGGGTGATCTTGTACAGCGCAGAACGCGCCACACAAATGGCTCTGGACACCATCCAGATCCTCGGCGGCAACGGCTATATCAATGAGTTTCCGGCCGGACGCCTGTTGCGTGACGCCAAGCTGTATGAGATCGGCGCGGGCACCAGTGAAATCCGCCGCATGCTGATCGGTCGCGAGCTGTTCAACGAAACGCGCTGAGCCTATTTGATCTTTTGGAGTGCCTCATGGCCATCCTGCACACCCAAATCAACACGCGCTCGCCCGAATTCGCACTCAACGGCGCAGCGATGCTGGAACACGTCAAAGGCTTGCGAAAGTTGCTCGCCCAGGTTCATCAGGGCGGCGGGCCTAAAGCCCAAGAGCGCCACACGTCGCGCGGCAAACTGCTGCCCCGCGAACGGATCAACCGTTTGCTCGATGCCGGTTCGCCTTTCCTTGAAATCGGCCAGTTGACGGCTTACGAGGTGTATGGCGAAGACGTACCCGCGGCAGGTTTGATCGTCGGCATTGGCCGGGTCGAGGGCGTCGAATGCATGATCGTCGCCAACGACGCCACAGTAAAAGGCGGCTCTTACTATCCGCTGACGGTGAAAAAACACCTGCGAGCGCAAACTATCGCTCAGCAAAATCGCTTGCCGTGCATCTATCTGGTCGATTCCGGTGGCGCCAACCTGCCGCGTCAGGATGAAGTGTTCCCGGACCGCGAGCACTTCGGGCGAATTTTCTTCAACCAAGCGAACATGAGCGCCGTGGGCATCCCGCAGATCGCCGTGGTCATGGGCTCGTGCACCGCGGGCGGTGCTTACGTGCCGGCCATGGCCGATGAAGCAATCATGGTTCGCCAACAGGCGACGATTTTCCTCGCTGGCCCACCGTTGGTGAAAGCCGCGACCGGTGAAGTGGTGAGCGCCGAGGACCTGGGCGGTGCCGATGTGCACTGCAAGATCTCTGGGGTTGCCGACCATTACGCCGAAAGTGATGAACATGCCCTGGCCTTGGCCCGACGCAGCATCGCCAACCTCAACTGGCGTAAACAGGGTGAACTCAACGCCCTGACCCCCATTGCCCCGCTGTATGGCGCCGACGAGTTGTACGGGGTGATCCCGGCTGACGCGAAGCAACCCTTCGATGTGCGCGAAGTGGTTGCGCGCCTGGTGGACGGCTCCGTGTTCGATGAATTCAAGGCCTTGTTCGGGACCACGCTGGTCTGTGGCTTTGCCCATCTGCACGGCTATCCCATCGCGATCCTGGCCAATAACGGCATCCTGTTCGCTGAATCGGCGCAAAAAGGCGCGCACTTCATTGAGCTGGCCTGTCAGCGCGGCATCCCGTTGTTGTTTCTGCAGAACATCACCGGGTTCATGGTCGGCCAGAAGTACGAAGCTGGCGGCATCGCCAAGCACGGCGCCAAGCTGGTCACCGCCGTAGCCTGCGCCAAGGTGCCGAAGTTCACGGTCATCATTGGCGGCAGTTTCGGCGCCGGTAACTACGGCATGTGCGGCCGCGCCTACGACCCGCGTTTTCTCTGGATGTGGCCCAACGCCCGGATCGGCGTAATGGGTGGCGAACAAGCTGCTGGCGTGCTGGTGCAGGTCAAGCGCGAGCAAGCCGAACGCAGCGGTCACACGTTCAGCGCTGAGCAGGAAGCCGAGATCAAGCAACCGATTCTCGATCAGTATGAGCACCAGGGTCATCCTTATTACTCCAGCGCCCGTTTGTGGGACGACGGTGTAATCGACCCCGCGCAAACCCGGGACATCCTTGCCCTGGCCTTGTCCGCATCGCTGAATGCGCCTATCGAGCCAAGCACATTCGGTGTGTTCCGGATGTAACCGGGCCGCGCCCACGGAGTGAACATGACCGATTTACACACAGTTGAATTGCACACCGATCCCCGGGGGTTCGCCACGCTCTGGCTGAACCGCGCGGACAAGAACAACGCTTTCAACGCCCAAATGATTCGCGAGCTGATCATCGCCCTGGATGATGTGCAAGCCGACACCCGTCTGCGCTTCATGGTGATCCGTGGCCGGGGCAAGCACTTTAGCGCTGGCGCCGACCTGGCCTGGATGCAGCAATCGGCGAACCTGGATTACAACACCAACCTCGACGATGCCCGCGAACTGGCCGAGTTGATGTACAACCTGGCCAAATTGAAGATCCCCACTTTGGCGGTCGTGCAAGGCGCGGCCTATGGCGGCGCATTGGGTCTGATCAGTTGCTGTGACATGGCCATCGGTACCGAAGATGCGCAGTTTTGCCTGTCGGAAGTGCGCATCGGCCTGGCCCCGGCGGTGATCAGCCCCTTCGTGGTGCAAGCCATCGGTGAGCGTGCGGCGCGTCGTTACGCCCTGACGGCCGAGCGCTTCAGTGGCCTGCGCGCACGGGAAATCGGTTTGCTTGCCGAGTGTTACCCAGCCGCCGAGTTCGAGCAGCAGATCGATCAGTGGATCGACACCTTGCTGCTCAACAGCCCACAAGCAATGCGTGCGAGTAAAGACCTGCTGCGTGAAGTAGGTAACGGTGCACTGACCCCTGCCCTGCGTCGTTATTGCGAAAACGCCATTGCCCGTATCCGCGTCAGCCCTGAAGGCCAGGAAGGCTTGCGCGCCTTTCTGGAAAAACGCGCACCGGCCTGGCAGTCCGAGCAGGCTGACGCCGCTCAATCCAATAAAAAGGAGCCGCGCCCATGAGCGCCTCGCAGCCCCCTACACCACCGCTGACCCGAATTCTGGTCGCCAACCGGGGCGAAATTGCGTGCCGCATCATGCGCACCGCCAAGGCGCTTGGGCTGACTACCGTTGCCGTGCACAGCGCCACCGATCACGATGCTCGACACAGCCGCGAGGCTGACATCCGAGTCGATCTGGGTGGGAGCAAGGCGGCCGACAGCTACTTGCTGATCGACAAATTGATCGCTGCGGCCAAGGCCAGCGGCGCCCAGGCGATCCATCCTGGTTATGGCTTTTTATCTGAAAACGCAGGGTTTGCCCGCGCCATCGAAAACGCTGGATTGATTTTCCTCGGTCCACCCGCCTCTGCCATCGACGCCATGGGCAGCAAATCCGCCGCCAAGGCCCTGATGGAAGACGCGGGCGTACCTCTGGTACCGGGTTATCACGGCGAAGCACAAGACGTCGCAACCTTCAGCGCCGCCGCTGAACGCATCGGTTACCCGGTGTTGCTCAAAGCCACGGCAGGCGGTGGCGGCAAAGGCATGAAGGTGGTGGAACAGGTCAGTGAAATGGCCGAAGCGCTGGCCTCGGCTCAGCGTGAAGCACAGTCATCGTTCGGTGATTCGCGGATGCTGGTGGAGAAATACCTGCTCAAGCCGCGTCACGTCGAAATCCAAGTGTTTGCCGATCAGCACGGCAACTGCCTATACCTTAATGAGCGCGACTGCTCGATTCAGCGCCGCCATCAAAAAGTCGTCGAAGAAGCACCTGCCCCCGGTCTCAGCCCAGAGCTGCGCCGTGCCATGGGTGAATCGGCGGTGCGTGCTGCTCAAGCCATTGGTTATGTCGGCGCAGGCACGGTGGAGTTTCTGCTGGACTCTCGCGGCGAATTCTTCTTTATGGAGATGAACACTCGCCTGCAAGTCGAACACCCGGTCACCGAAGCGATCACCGGGCTGGACCTGGTGGCCTGGCAGATTCGCGTGGCCCAAGGCGAGGCGTTGCCAATTACTCAAGCGCAGGTACCGCTGATTGGCCATGCCATCGAAGTGCGGCTGTACGCCGAAGACCCCGCCAACGATTTCTTGCCGGCCACCGGCACGCTGGACATCTACCGCGAACCTGCTGCCGGCCCCGGTCGACGCGTGGACAGCGGCGTAGCCGAGGGTGACAGCGTGTCGCCGTTCTACGACCCGATGCTCGGCAAACTGATCGCCTGGGGCGAGAACCGTGAGCAGGCACGTCTGCGTTTGCTGGCCATGCTTGATGAGTTCGCCATCGGCGGGCTGAAAACCAACCTGGCGTTCCTGCGCCGCATCGTCGCTCATCCTGCGTTCGCAGCGGCGGAACTTGATACCGGATTTATTCCACGCTATCAGGAACAGTTGCTGCCACCCGCCGGAGAATTATCGGCAGAGTTCTGGCAAGCCGCTGGCGAGGCCTTCAGCCAAAGCCAGCCAGCCACGGTTCGTCAGGACGACCTTTATTCACCGTGGGCCAGCCACAACGGTCTGCGTGCCGGGCTGCCGACAGAAATCGACCTGCACTTGATCTGCAATGGCCAGAAGCAGGTGATCCAGCTGCGCAACAGCAGCGCCTCGCTGGCCGAGCTGAGGGGCGAGCAACTGCTGATTGAACACGATGGCGTGCGCCGTCAGCATCTGGCGATCCGCCGGGGCGATACCTTATATCTGCATTGGCAAGGCGAGCTGCACACCATCAAACGCCTCGATCCGATTGCCGAGATTGAAGCCAGCCACAGCCATCAGGGCGGCCTGACCGCTCCAATGAACGGCAGCATCGTGCGGGTGCTGGTCGAGGTCGGTCAAAGCGTCGACGCGGGTGCGCAGTTGGTGGTGCTGGAGGCCATGAAGATGGAGCACAGCATCCGCGCACCCCATGCTGGAGTAGTCAAGGCGCTGTATTGCGTCGAAGGCGAGATGGTCAGCGAAGGCACGGCACTGGTGGAACTGGATGAAGCAAAATAAACTTTGACACGCGAATGATAATTGTTATTATTGGCGCCGTTGATCGCAAGATCAACCCGATAACCCAGAAGCCTCAGGTCGGCTTCCGGGTTATCTCCTCATCAGGCTAATCACGGTTTTGACCCGGCTTTTTGCCGGGTCTTTTTTTTGTTTCTTTCCGATGGGTGTACAGTACCGGCACGAATTGGTACCGCCGTACAGGAAATAACCGTGACTCAGACCCCTCTCAAAATCAGCGCTGATTTCGACAGCGGCAATATTGAAGTACTCGACGCCAGCAACCCTTCTAACGTAAGACTGGCGATCCGTCCCGACACGAACAGCCCCCATCTTCAGTGGTTTCACTTCAAGGTCGAACACTTGGACGTGGGCCAAAAACACGCCTTCAGCCTGACCAACGCCAGCCAGTCCAGCTACAACCGCGCCTGGAACGGTTACCAGGCCGTGGCCTCTTACGATCATGAACACTGGTTTCGTGTACCGACAACATTCGACGGCACGGCCCTGAATTTCAGCCTTGCGCCAACCGAGTCGCAGGTGTATTTCGCCTACTTTGAACCCTATAGCCGCGCACGTCATGACTGGCTGATCGAACAGGCTATCAACAAAGCCGGCACCGAGCTGATTGCCATCGGCAAAAGCGTCGAAGGTCGCGACATCCAACTGTTGCGCAAAGGCGACGGTGCTGTCGGCAAGCGCAAGGTCTGGATCATCGCCCAGCAACACCCGGGCGAACACATGGCCGAATGGTTCATGGAAGGCCTGATCGAACGCTTGCAGGAAAAACACGACCCGGTCATGGCGCAACTGCTGGCTGCCGCCGATCTGTACCTGGTGCCGCACATGAACCCTGACGGCTCATTCCACGGTCATCTGCGCACCAACGCCAAGGGTAAAGACCTGAATCGGGCTTGGCAGGATTCCAGCCGGGAACTGAGCCCGGAAGTGTTTTTCGTCCAGCAGCAGATGGAGAAATACGGCGTAGATCTGTTCCTCGATATCCACGGCGATGAAGAAATCCCCTACGTGTTTGCCGCCGCGTGTGAAGGCAATCCCGGCTACACCCCGCACCAGCAGCAACTGGAAGAGCACTTCCGCCGCCGCTTGAGCGAAATCACCCAGGATTTCCAGACCCGCTACGGTTACCCGCGCAGCAACCCCGGCCAAGCCAACATGAACCTGGCCTGCAACAGCGTCGGCGAGCGTTTCCAATGCCTGGCATTGACCCTGGAAATGCCGTTCAAGGACAACGATGACGCGCCTGACGTCGTCACCGGCTGGTCCGGCAAACGCTCGAAACAACTGGCCAAGGATGTCCTGACCACCGTGTCGGAAATGGTCTCGGTCCTGCGCTGAGTCAACGGCCCCTTCAGGCAAATCCGCTCTTGGGGTTTATGTTGCTTTCAACGCAGCAGCAATCTCCCCGAGAATCGCTGGATCATCAATCGTCGACGGCGGAGTGAAGTCCTCGCCGTCGGCGATTTTTCGTAGAACACCGCGCAGTATTTTGCCGGAGCGGGTTTTGGGCAGGCGCTTGACCACGACCACACGCTGCAAGCACGCCAGCGCACCGATTCTCTCGCGCACCAACGCCACCATTTCGCTACGCAACTGCTCGGCACTTTCGCTGACGCCGTCCTTGAGCACGATCATGCCCAGCGGCACCTGCCCCTTGATCTCGTCATGCACGCCGATCACCGCACACTCGGCCACGGCGGGATGTTGGCTGACCAGGTCTTCCATCTCCCCGGTGGACAGCCTATGACCCGCGACGTTAATCACATCATCCGTGCGGCCCATGATGTACACGAAACCATTTTCGTCCACATACCCCCCATCACCCGTGTGGTAATAGCCGGGAAAGGTCTGCAGATAAGCTTCCAGGTAACGTGTATGGTCATTCCAAAGCGTCTGGCTGCACCCAGGCGGCAATGGCAAGGCGATGACGATAGAACCTTGCTGACCAGGCGCGAGCAACCGGCCCTCCTCATCCACCACCTTCACGTTGTAACCCGGTACTGCACGGTTGCTTGAACCGGGGGCCGGGCTGTGGCCTTCAAGACCTACGCACGGTGCAGTCACCGGCCAACCGGTTTCGGTCTGCCACCAATGATCGAGTACCGGCTTGCCAGTCAGTTGTTCCAGCCAGTGATGCGTGCTGGAGTCGAGTTTTTCCCCCGCCAGAAACAACTGTCGCAGCGAACTCAGGTCGCGGTTCTTGATCAACTCGCCGTCAGGATCTTCCTTGCGAATCGCGCGCATGGCAGTGGGAGCACAGAACAACGCGTTGACCTTATATTCTTCGATCACCCGCCAATACGCGCCGGCATCTGGCGTACGGATCGGCTTGCCCTCATACAGGATAGTGGTGCAACCGCACATCAGCGGTCCGTAGACAATCAGGGTGTGGCCTACCACCCAGCCAACATCGGAGATGCCCCACCAGACATCGCCCGGCTGCATCCCGTAGATATGGCTCATGGTGAAGGTCAGCGCGACTGCGTTGCCGCCGTTTTCGCGAACGATGCCTTTGGGTCGGCCGGTGGTGCCCGAGGTGTACATGATGTAAAGCGGGTCGGTGCTGGCGACGGGCACCGGATCGACCGGCTGCACACCGACCAAGGCTGCGCTCCAGTCCAGGTCGCGGCCCTTTTGCAACTGTGCCTGAACCTGCGGACGTTGCAGTACCAGAACATGGCTCGGCTGATGGCGAGCCAGTTCAAGGGCTTTGTCCACCAAGGGTTTGTATTCAATAACCCGGTCGAACTCCAACCCGCACGAAGCCGTCAGCAGCAGCTTGGGTTTGGAATCGTCGATGCGCAGTGCCAGTTCATGGGCTGCAAAACCGCCGAACACCACGGAGTGGATTGCGCCGAGTCGGGCGCAGGCCAGCATCGCCATGGCCGCCTGCGGGACCATCGGCATATAGATGATTACGCCGTCGCCCTTCTCCACGCCCAATTGGCGGAGCAAACCCGCCAACCGCGCCACTTCGTCACGCAGTTCGTTGTAGCTGTAGCGCACCTTGCTGTGGCTGACGGGCGAGTCGTAGATCAGTGCCGTCTGCTCGCCACGGCCCTGCTCGATCTGATAATCGAGTGCCAGATAGCTGCTATTGAGCTGACCGTCGGCGAACCAGCGATGCGTGCCGTCAGCCAGGGTTTGCAGAGTCTGTCGAGGTGCCTGATACCACGCCACGTTGCGCGCCTGTAGCGCCCAGAAGGCCTCTGGATCGGCGATGGAATGGTCGTAATGCTGCTGATAATGCTTCTGTTGCTGGCTCATCGGTGTCCCTGTGCTTGTTCTTATTGAGGGCTTGGCGAGAAAGACTTACACCCATGAACGTAGCAGATGCACAGAGAAAAACAGCTACGACTTTTGTCGGCCGCTTTAGCCCTGAGCCATCGCACGGGCATTGGCCGAACGCTGGGTCAGCACACCCAGGAGAGCCAGCAATGCCAAGGCGATGACCACCAGGCCATAGACGTTGGTGGTCGCGATCAGCCCGAAGCTGTGTGCCGAGAGCCCGGCAACCAATGCAGGCACACAAAATGCCAGGTAACTGAGCACATAAAATGTCGACATCAGCCCGGCGCGTTCATGGGCGTGAGCCAGTGGCAATAATAAGCGCATGGCCCCAAGGAACCCGGCGCCGAACCCGCACCCGGCAAACACCGTCCCTACGAAAAACAGCCATAGCCAACCGCTGTTGACGGCCGCCAGAATCACCGCGACGCCTACGCCCATAAAGCTGGCACCCACGAACAAGGCCAGGCGGGGTGTACGTTTGCGCAGGTTCAGAATCGCCACCGCGCCACTTAGGGTTAATGCCGCCACGGCCAGCCCGCCATTGAGAACCGACGTCGAGCCGGTTGCTGCGGTTAATAATGATGGGCTCAGCGACAGATAGAATCCGCCCAACGCCCAAGCCGCTATATCCACTGGCAGCACCAGCCACAGCGTGCGTCTCGCCTGAGGTGGTACGTGCAACGAAAGCTTTAGCGACGCCCAGACACCCGGTTGTGGGCTGACCGTTTCCGGCAGACGCCACAGGTACAGAGCCTGCAACACAAAAGCGATCAATAGCACGACAAACGCCATCAACAGCGGCAAGGGCGCGAACGTCACCAGAACACTGGTGCCCAGCGCGCCCGCGGCCATGCCCAGCATCGGTGCGACACTGTTGATCAACGGCCCCTGTGTCTGATCACAATCAAGCAAGGCAGCGCCCAATGCGCTGGCAGCCATGCCCGTGGCGAAACCTTGCAGCACCCGTGCAATGATTAGCCAGGTCACATCGGTGGCGGCGATAAACAATACCATCGACAAAATCTCAAGCACCAGCGCGGCAAAAATGACCGGGCGTCTGCCCAAGTAGTCGGACAATGAGCCGACCAACAACAAGGCCCCCAGTAAACTCAGGGCATACACTGCAAAAATCAGGGTCAGTATCGCCGACGAGAAGCCCCAGCTTTGCTGATACAGGTGATAAAGAGGGGTGGGCGCGCTGGACGCAGCAAAAAAGCACAACACCGTGACGGCAAGAAACCCCAGTGCTCCACGACTACGAACGGTCGGGTCCGGGTTCTGCAAAGGATGAGACATGAGTACACTCTCCGATAAAGCAAACCGTTAAAGCAATAATTTAGCTTTTTCGAGTGTGCAACGCGATCCCGCTTAAAGCAAATTCTTTGTGTTAAGGTCTGCCGCATGGCTATTAAAGAAGGTATTCGCACGGGAGGCCGCAGCGCCCGTGTTCAAGAATCGATCCACGCGGCTATCCGTGACCTGTTGCTCGAGCACGATCGTGCAGCCCTCAGCGTCCCACTGATTGCTGCCCGTGCTGGTGTCACGCCCTCAACCATTTACCGACGCTGGGGTGACCTGACCACGCTGCTTGCAGACGCAGCGGTGGAACGTTTGCGTCCGGACATCCCGGTCAATTGCGGCAACCTGCGCGAAGACCTGCAAACGTGGACCGAGCAATACCTGGACGAAATGAGTTCAGCCCCGGGGCGGGAACTGATGCGTGACGTCGTGGCCAGTAGCGCGGCAACCTGCTCTGGAAAATGCTCTGCCATCGTTCGTGACCAATTACAAATCATCATCGGGCGCGCGCTCGCCCGAGGTGAGACTGCTCCACCGGCCGAAGAATTGATGGACGCCATCGTTGCGCCAATGGTGTATCGCATCCTCTACGCGGAAGCACCACCGAGCCTGGAACGCATGCATCGATTAATCGACATCTGCCTCGCGCGGCAGGATTAATGATGACGATCGACAATCAAACTCATACCCTTGAGCGTCTGCGCGCTGGCAAGCTTGCGGGCATCACACGGCTTGATCTGTCCTGCGGGCTAACCGAGTTTCCTGCGGAAATTTTCGACCTCGCGGACTCGCTGGAGGTGCTCAATCTGACCGGCAATGCGTTGAGCCGCCTGCCGGAAGATCTGCACCGTCTGAAACACCTGCGCGTGTTGTTCTGCTCGGAAAACAGGTTCACCGAGCTGCCAGCCAGTATAGGTCAGTGCCTGCAGTTGCAAATCGTCGGGTTCAAGGCCAATCAGATCCGCTACGTTCCTGCTCAGGCACTGCCGCCCTTGTTGCGCTGGCTAATCCTGACGGACAACTGCATTGAGGCCCTGCCCGACGCACTTGGCGCCTGCAGTGCCTTGCAAAAATTGATGCTGGCGGGTAATCGCTTGCAGAAGTTGCCTGAGAGTCTGGCGACCTGCACGCAACTTGAACTGGTGCGTATTGCGGCCAACCGCCTGACTGAATTGCCCGACTGGTTGTTGAAACTGCCCACGCTTGCCTGGCTGGCCTACGCCGGAAACCCGCTGACCGTAAGTCCCGCTGAAACGCCCATCCGCCAGATCCCGTGGGAGCATCTGCAGGTACAACAGCAACTGGGCGAAGGCGCTTCCGGGGTGATCCAACAAGCCCTGTGGCAACGTCAGGAGAACCAATCCACGCCTGTGGCGATCAAGCTCTACAAGGGCAGCATCACCAGTGACGGCTCCCCGCTCAACGAAATGTCTGCCTGCATTGCTGCGGGGGCTCACCCACAGCTGATCGAAGTCCAGGGGCAGATCGCTGAACACCCACAGGCACAGGTTGGTCTGGTGATGCAATTGATCGCCCCCAGCTTCAGCAACCTCGCTGGCCCGCCCAGCCTGGACTCCTGCACCCGAGACATCTATGCCTCAGGCACCCGGTTTTCGCTGGACGTCGCCCTGCGCCTGGCCTGCGGCATCGCCTCGGTTGCCGAGCATCTGCATGCAGGCGGTATCTGCCATGGCGACCTGTACGGGCACAATATCTTGTGGGACGAGGACGGCGATTGCCTGCTCGGCGATTTTGGCGCAGCGTCGTTTTATCCGACAGCCAACACCGCTCAAGCACAGGCACTGGAACGCGTTGAAGTCAGGGCTTTCGGGATCCTGCTGGGTGAATTGCTGACGCGTTGCGATCCAGCACCTGCCGAGTGGCTACTTAACCTGAAAAGCCGATGCACGCATCCCGACGTACTGGCAAGGCCGTCGTTTGCACAGGTTCATGGCGAGTTACGGCGCCTGTGACACGATGCAGTGCATTCACCCCTGGAGCTACTGGTCATACCCATGCCGGGCGAGCCCCCGCGCCGCCTCGGCAAAACACTCGCTCACCCAATCGACGAACACCCTAACTCGCGGGGACATGTGGCGGTTGTGCGGATACAGGACCGACACGGGCATCGGTGGCGGCGGGCATTGAGGCAACACTTCACGCAACACATCTTCGGATAGTTGCTGAGCAACCCGATAGCGCGGCACCTGAATGATGCCAATGCCGGCAACCGCCGACGCGGCGTAGATTTCAGCGCCAAACACCGCGACGCGACCCTCGAGCAGGACCTCCTGGCATTGCCCATCCACCATAAACTCGAAGGGGTAAGGTTTGCCGGTGGTTCTGGAGACATAGTTCACGCCCGTGTGAGTCGCAAGGTCCCTCACCTGTTTCGGCACCCCGTATTTGCGCAGGTACGCCGGGCTTGCACAGGTCACCTGCTCCAGCATCGCGATACGACGGCCGACCAACGATGAATCGCTGAGGTTGCCGGCCCGCACCACGCAATCCACGCCCTCCTGAACCAGGTCCACCAATCGATCAGCTTCGCTCAGGGTCAGTTGAATATCAGGATAACGCGCCATGAAGTCCGGCAAGGCTGGCACCACGAAGTACCTGGCCAACGTGCCGTGCAGGTTGATCCGCAGCATGCCTTTGGGCGCGACGCTGCGGAACGCATGTTCGGCATCTTCCAGTTCCGCCAGTAAATGGATGCATCGCGCGTAGTAGGCCTCACCGTCAAGGGTAGGTTTGACCCTGCGCGTGCTGCGCTCCAGCAAGCGCGTGCCGAGCCAGGCTTCCAGTTGGTTGAGGCTGTGAGTCAGCGTCGCACGCGGCAGGGTCAAGTCTTCAGCAGCCAACGTGAAGCTGCTGCGCTCATAGATACGCACGAAAATTTTCATCGCCTTGACCTGATCCATCACGGCCCTCGTCAATTGTTGGCGTTTTTTGAACAGTCCTGCGAATTTAGCATGAGCCCGCCTTGTCCTGTCGAAGTGGCTGGGCAAGGCGGCGTCGAAGCCGAAGACAATGCCTTATATAAGAGGAATGCTGTAGCTGACGATAAAGCGGTTTTCGTCTTTGTCGGCCACATCGTTGCCTCGAAGCACCGCACTGCGCCACGTAAAACCCAGCCCCTTGAGGCTACCTTGAGGGATCACATAGTCGATACGGAAGTCATGCTCCCATTCGCTATTCTGCTTGTTGAGCGCTTGAATATGCTGACCATTCCAGTAGGTATAACTTGTCTTTAAACCCGGTAAGCCGAGGGTTGAAAAGTCGTAGGCATACGCGGCCATTGTCGTGTCTTCGCCTGCATTGACGAAGCGCAGAACCTGCGAATTGGTGATCAAGTAAGGAGAGCGACCCTGGTCCTGGTTAATATGAGGGAAGTCACTACGCCCGCTCGTTTGCTGATAGCCAACACTGATGGAGTGGCCTTGCAGGCTATACGTGAACAGGCTGCTCCATAGACGGTTATCTACTTCGCCCTTGCCAATACCTTGACCATAATAGCCCGCACTGACATAACCTTGATCACGGCCCGAAGCGCTGGCATTTTCACCGCCTGAGGTGCTATAGAAATAACGCAAGTCTGTTTTCAGCTGACCGACGGGCAGTTGCCACTGGTGAACCAACCCAAGAAAGTGCTGCTGATAAAAATCTTTCAAGCCGCCATAGTAGTATTGCAGTTGCAATTGCGGAGTGGCTTGATAATCAACCCCACCGTAATAGAACTGATTACTGAATTTCCCGGTGTCCGGGTTGTTTGCGCCCGCAATCGACATCCCCTGGGTATTTGAGGAGTTACGATCAGCCACCTGTTTTATATCACCCACGATAAAGTTTAAATGCTCAAACTCTTTTGATTCTACTTGCCACCCCTCAAAGGTTTCCGGCAATAAGCGCCCGTCGTTGTACGTCAAAACAGGCAGTTTCGGGAGCAACGTGCCGACCTTTAGCTGAGTCTGGGAAACACGAAACTTAGCGGTGGCCCCCAGCCGGCCATAATCATTAACCGCTTCTCCGTTGCTGTCCAAAGGAAATACACTTCCCGGGGTGTGATCCTCTTCCTTCTTACCCACGCGCCCTGCGGCGTCTAACCGCAGGCCATACAAGCCCAGCACATCCAAACCAACCCCTATCGGTCCCTGAGTGAAACCTGACTGGTAATTAAGAATGAAGCCCTGGCCCCACTCACGGTCAGAAGGTGCCTTTGCATTACGCGTGTCTTGGTTGAAGTAAAAGTTACGCAGGTCAAGTGAGGCTTTGCTGTCCTCAATGAAACCAGCGGCATGCGCTTGCTGTGCGACACCAAGGGCCATGACCAGCGTGAGGTAAGTTTTATTGCGCATCGTTGTCTCCGATCGGCAGTGCTAATTCAGGGCTAACGGCCGTCCTAGAGCGGTTGCGGCGTTGAGTGGCGGCAATTTAAAGGATTTTATTTATTCTTTATAAGAATGAATTATTATTTTTTTATCTGCTTTTGGAATATATAAATCCCTAAATCGTTAACCTTTCCATGAGGATGTCTGCACGAACTCATTCCTCGCGGACGCTTGGCAGCGCCACACCATGGTTCCTGACAACAAGGGTAATCGTCACGCCCATTGGGGCTGCGCCCCTTTATAACCGGGGTTTCGAGGGGTCAGATCGGGGATTGAACAACGCTGATCGCTACGCGTTAACGGGGCGTATTTGTCGTGAAGTGGCCCGCTAGATACTGGCTCTAAATGAGGGCATTACAGACTTTAGAAAAAAAGAGTTGCTCTTCATATCTACGTGTCAAGACTACAAAAGTTACAGCCATTCAAGATGACACCAACGGTCGCTGATACCTCTTCCTCTGCGGTAACCATCATCCTGCAGGCCTGCAACTAGAGCCGGACTTTATTCGGTGCCCATTACAGACTCGCCTGATAATGGACTCGCGCGGTGTATCTGACGCGAGCCTCTACAAGCAAGCCTGCCGCAGGTTTAGGGTTTAACCCTACACGCCAGCCAACTCTCGCAATCGCGCCAGTTCAGCCACGGGAATATCGATGCCATGGGCCAGCGCCTTGGCGCGCTGCAGGTAGCGGCGGTCACCGGGCATGCGCTCCTGACCGACGTCATGCATCCGCCGGACCAGTTCCTCACTGCGCTCGGCAAAGTTCTGCCCGGAACCCTTGTTCGGATCAATGACGATAAACAACTGACCCGTCCAGGGGGTCTGTGCACCGGGATGCTTTGACCAGTCGAACTCGAACGAAAAATTACCGCCCGTGAGCCCCGCGGCGAGCAATTCGACCATCATCGACAAGGCTGAGCCCTTATAGCCACCAAAGGGCAGCAACGCACCACCATCAAGGATCGCCTTGGGATCCTCGGTCGGCAGCCCGGCGCGGTCCACACCCATGCCCGGCGGCAACATCGCGCCCTTGCGAGCAGCGATCTGCACGTCACCGTTGGCAATAGCACTGGTGGCCAGATCGAACACAATCGGGTCACCACCCGCCCTGGGTGCGGCAAATGCAATTGGATTGGTGCCGAAAAGCGGTCGCTGTGCACCATGGGGCACCACGCACGTCATGCTGTTGACCACGCTCAACGCCACCAGCCCCTCACGAGCGAACGGCTCGACATCGGGCCACAGCGCCGCGAAATGGTGCGAGCTGCGAATCGCCAGAATGGCAATCCCCGCGCTCTTGGCTTTCTCTACCAGCAACGGTCTGGCAACCGCCAATGCCGGTTGAGCGAAGCCGTTAGCCGCATCGACCCGAATAAATGCCGCGCCGACATCCTCGACTTTTGGCACTGCTTTGCCGTCGACCCAGCCGCTGGCCAGGGACGAAAGGTAACCGGGAATTCTGAAAATTCCGTGACTATGGGAACCGTCACGCTCAGCGCTGGCACAGTTTTCAGCCAACACACTTGCCACTTCCGGCGAGGTGCCGTTGCGCAGGAAGACCTGACGCAGCAACTCGACCAACTCAGGAAAAGAAATGTTTTGCGTCTCGACGTGGGCCGCGGTATCGCTGGATGCAGACATTTTAAGCTCCGGTATATTTTTTTTGAGGGAGGTAATGGCGTTCTTCATTGATCCCGCACGCTTGCTCAAGCAGGGATTGAGCAAGCCTGAGCGTCACCTTGTCATCAGGGCTTGACCTTGCGCCGCATGAACCCGTTGATGATCACCACCAACACCGCGACCGAGATGGCAATGTACTGAAAGGTCTTCTCGGTGATCACGCCGATGTTCTGCAAGTGTGACAAGCCCAACATGATCCCAAGCACCACCAGGGCGATCAGAATCGAATACGTCAAACGCTGTTTGTTAGTCATTACGGCTTCCTGAATACCTGTAGAAATCATTTGCTCTGCGCAACTCCGGGCCCATGGTACCGCTGATGACTCGCAGACGGCAGCCTGGCATACAAATCCCCGGTACTGGCCGCCGGGTTACCCGATAGAGGCTTCGACACTGATCCTGTGACCCTGATCAGAACAAAATGAACGCCAATGAGATAAACATCACATGTTTTAATGCCGCCCTATTCAAGACGGTTGCCGCCAAGCTTCCGCTCTCGCGCTTTAGCAGTGATCGAACAGCGATACATCAAGGAGTTCACTATGCCCAACGAAGGCAATCTACTGCAGGCCGCAGTCGTATTTCTGCTGGCCGCAGTATTGACCGTACCCTTGGCCAAGCGCCTGCAACTAGGCGCAGTGCTCGGGTATCTGTTTGCCGGGGTGATCATCGGCCCTTCAGTGCTGGGCCTGATCGGCAACCCGCAAAGTGTCAGCCATATTTCCGAATTGGGCGTGGTGCTGCTGTTGTTCATCATCGGCCTCGAGTTGTCGCCGCGACGTTTGTGGGTGATGCGCAAGGCCGTGTTTGGTGTTGGGCTTGCCCAAGTACTGCTCACCGGGGTGGCTATCGGCAGCGTCGCCCTGCTCGCCTTCGATCAGTCGTTTAACAGTGCGGTTGTGTTGGGGCTGGGTTTAGCACTGTCGTCCACCGCCTTCGGCCTGCAAAGTCTGGCCGAGCGCAAGGAGCTTAACAGTCCACACGGACGGCTGGCCTTCGCCGTATTGTTGTTCCAGGACATCGCCGCGATCCCATTGATTGCCATGGTGCCGTTTCTAGCGGGGGTGGATCATAACGCCAGCACCTCAGACCACCTGACTCATGGTCTACGGGTGGTGGGCAGCATCGCTATTGTGGTGATCGGCGGGCGCTATCTGCTGCGCCCGGTATTTCGGATCGTAGCCAAGACCGGTCTACAGGAAGTCTCGACCGCGACTGCATTGTTGGTGGTGATCGGCACAGCCTGGCTGATGGACCTGGCGGGGCTATCGATGGCCATGGGGGCGTTTCTGGCAGGCCTGCTATTGGCTGACTCCGAATATCGCCACGAACTGGAATCACAAATCGAGCCCTTCAAAGGATTGCTGCTTGGGCTGTTTTTTATCAGCGTCGGCATGGGTACCAATATTGGCCTGCTGGCCAGCGCACCGCTGACCGTGCTGGGGCTGACAGTGCTGCTGATTCTAATCAAACTGCCCTTGCTGTTTAGCATCGGCCGTCTGGTCGGCGGCCTGGACCAGCACAGCGCCTTGCGCTTGGGCGTCGTGCTGGCAGCGGGTGGTGAATTTGCCTTCGTGGTGTTCAAGATCGGCCGCGACCAAGGGCTGTTCGAAGCGCGGCTGTACGACATTCTGGTGCTGACCATCACCCTGTCCATGGCCATGACGCCGCTGCTGTTACTCCTGATTTCGCGACTGCTCAAACCCAAAGTCACGCCGCAGATCGTGCCGGACGAGTACCGCGATATCGCCAGCGATTCGCCCAGGGTGGTCATCGCGGGTATGGGCCGTATGGGGCAAATCGTTGCGCGGATTCTGCGGGCACAAAAAATCTCCTTCGTGGCATTGGATAACGCCGTGGAGTCCATTGAGTTTTCCCGCAGCTCCGGCCATCTGCCGGTGTTCTACGGCAATCCACTACGCCCGGAAATTTTGCGTGCGGCCAAGGTTGATCAGGCAGAGTTTTTCATCATCGCCACTGATGACCCGGACACCAACATCAAGACTGCCGAGTTGGTGCGCAAGCTTTATCCGCACATAAAAATCATCGCACGGGCACGCAACCGTCAACATGTGCACCGGCTGATGGACGTAGGTGCTCAGGCGGTACGTGAAACGTTCTACTCCAGCCTGGAGATGAGCAGGCGTACGTTGGTGGGGCTGGGTCTGAGCCAGGCTCAGGCCGATGCCCGGGTCAGTCGTTTCAAGCGTCACGATGAACAAGTGCTGAATGCCCAACATTTGGTGTATGACGATGACGCCAAAGTCCTGCAAACCGCCCGAGAAGCGAGAACGGAACTGGAGCAATTGTTTGAAGCCGACCGTCTGGAGGAAGAGTCCGCCAAAGACTGACAATATTCAGGCGCTCAACTCAGCTAATCAAACCTGGAACACACCCCATCGAACAAGCCTGAAGGAGCCTTCTCTTCGGACTTGCTCGATTGTTAGACAAACCCATCTATATTCAGGATAGTTTCAGCGGCCATATATAAACTTCCTACATAAAATTTAAAACTGTAGAAATACCCTACACGATTTTCCGCAACATTCACCCCGCCAAGCTATTTACCCCGACACCCGAAACTGTAAAAATTCGTTTGCAGCATTGCGCCTGGCAACTAACAAATACCACCTCCACTGAATAACTATAAGAGCTGATCTATATGAACCCGAACACTGCGACTGCTATCGACCTGTCGCTACCTGTCGCTGCCCCCCACACAACCAAGGCTTTTGGCCTGGAAAACCTCATGGCCCTGCGGGACGCGCTGATTGTTCTGAAAGGACCATTGGGCAATATTCCAGCCTTGCGCACCCGCATTCAGGACAGCGTATTTAATCACGCGGCGCAAGACCGCCTATTACGATAACGAACGCCTGAATCAACGCCGTCCAAATAACGGCCCCGGCTCGATCACCGGGCGGCCATAAGCCACGCTGACCAAAACGATTGGATCGACGTTGAGATGTAAGCGCCAGGTTTATAACCGCACCCACCACATGAGTCCGGTCGCTAGCCCAGCACCTCACTTAAAGGAATGAAGTTCAGCCAGTCACCTTCGGCGACCGTGGTCCCTTCGCGCACTTCAATCAGGCCTTCGGCCCACGCTGCGCTGCGCAGGACGCCCGAGCTCTGGTTGCTGTAGAGCACGGCGCGGCCTTGTTCGAATCGCCCGCGCAGATATTCGCGGCGGTCCCCGGCCTTGTTCCAGGTGAAACCGGCAGGCACCGGAAACTGCAGCGGCGCGACATCGGCGACACCCTGACGGCGCAACAGATAGGGCCGGGCGAGTAATGCGAAGGTCACCAGAGTCGAGGCTGGATTGCCCGGTAAACCAATCACCGGCACACCACGAAAATGGCCAAACGTCAGCGGCTTCCCAGGCTTGATGGCCAGCTTCCACAATGACAACTCGCCGTCCTCGCGCAGGGCATGTCCGAGAAAATCTGCCTCGCCCACCGATACACCACCGGTGGAAAGAATTAAATCGACGTGCCCCAGAGCGCCCAACGCGTTACGGGTTTTTTCCAGATCGTCTGGCAAAATCCCGGCGTCGTACACCTCGCAGCCCAACCGCTGTAACCAACTGCACAGCAACACCCGATTGCTGTTGTAAATCTGCCCAGGGCCCAGCGGTTGGCCCGGCTCGATCAACTCATCGCCGGTGGACAACACAGCAACACGCACGCGCCGCACGACATTAAGCCCGGCCAGGCCCAACGATGCTGTCAGGCCCAGTTCAATGGGCCCCATACGCGTACCGACGGCCAATACTTGCTCGCCAATCGTTGTTTCCTGGCCCTGGGGACGAATGTTTTGCCCGACTCTCATCGGCTCAATGAAGCGCACCCGCTGATCGACGAGTACCTCGGCGTTTTCCTGCATTTCTACGCAATCGGCGCCCGCCGGCACGGGCGCGCCGGTGAAGATCCGGGCACAGGTTCCAGGCGTCAATGGTTCGGGGGCTTGCCCGGCAAATATGCGCTGACTGACCTCCATTGGCTCACCCTTCCAGTCCGCCAGACACAAGGCGTAACCGTCCATGGCGCTATTGGGCCAAGGCGGCAGATCCAGGGTTGCAATCAACTCCTCGGCCAGAACCCGACCTTGCGCATCGGCCAGTACGACCCGCTCACGCTCAAGGATCGGCGTCGCCTCGGCCATCTCCAACAAGCGCGCCAGCGCCACTTCTACAGGCATCAACGATCGCGCTTTAGTGCGGCTCATATCAGTTTATCCGCGGGTTTCGCAGGGCTCGGCCTGCTTGAGGTGGGCGACGAAGTTACACGGACGGTGACGTGAATCCAGCTGTTCGGCAAGAATACCGTCCCAACCGGTACGACAGGCATTGGTCGAACCCGGCAGGCAGCAGACCAATGTGCCGTTGGCCATACCCGCCAGCGCGCGGGACTGCACGGTAGAGGTACCAATATCCGCCACGGAAATCTGCCGGAACAGCTCACCAAACCCATCGACCTGCTTGTCCAGCAAGCAGATCACCGCTTCAGGTGTACTGTCGCGACCGGTAAAACCTGTGCCGCCAGTGATCAGTACAACCTGCACGTCATCGTCGGCAATCCAAGTGGCAACCTGAGCACGGATTTTGTACAGATCGTCCTTGAGCAGCACGCGCTCGATCAGGCTATGACCTGCGGCGGTCAAGCGGTCAACGAAGACTTGCCCAGACGTATCGGTTTCAAAGGTACGGGTGTCGCTGACGGTCAATACGGCAATATTCAATGGCACGAAAGGTGTTTCAGCCTTCGCTTTCATAGGCTCGATCCAAAGAGAGGGGGAACAGCCTGTTGTTATATCACAGCCCCCTTTTCACTCACCCTTCGTTGATCTGAGTCAGCGATTGCGACAAGCCACTACTGTCCATGGAACTTGCGGATGATGTATACGTCTCAACCTCAATAATCAAAGCATTCCCTGACGGAGACACACCATGACTCAACGGACCTTACCCGCCGCCTTCCTGCTGGCTCTGAGCCTCGCAAGTCTCGCCGGCTGTGCTTCGCCCACAGTCATCACTCTCAACGACGGGCGCGAAATCCAGGCTGTTGATACGCCCAAGTATGATGAAGAATCGGGTTTCTACGAATTCAAACAGCTTGATGGCAAAGAAACTCGCGTCAACAAAGACCAGGTGAGTACGGTTAAGGATCTCTGATCCTTCACAACATCGCTTGCGATTTTGTTCAAAAGCCCGCCCTGCGCGGGGTTTTTGTATGCGGAGCACATTCATCCATCGCGAGAAACAACCTACCAGTCGAGCGCCAGTTGCGTCTCGAATTGCCTGTCTTCCCCGGACAGCGGGTCAATGAAACGCAGACTCTGAGCTAACAGCTTCAGCGGCTGAGTATAGTCATCCACCGCATCTTTGAGCACGTCGGGATAAAACGGATCATTGCAGATCGCCGCGCCCAGAGCCGCCATGTGCACCCTTAACTGGTGTTTTTTGCCCGTCACGGGGTACAAGCCGTACCGCCAATATTCGCCATTGCGTTCACTGACTTCGATGCGCGTTTCTGTGTTGCTGATACCTGGCCCTTCCTGCATCCGAAAGAAGGGTTCGCCCGCGACCAGCCGGCTTTTATGCACACGAGGGAATTGCACTTCGGGCAACGCACGGGCAATGGCCTCATAGCGCTTGTCGATCTGACGCGTAGGAAACAGCGACTGATACGCCGAACGACTCTCCTTGTTTGCCGAGAACAACACCAAGCCTGCCGTGTGCCGGTCAATTCGGTGCAGTGGTACCAGGTCCGGATTATCCAGACGACGGATCAAGCGTCGGAGCAAGGTCTGCTCGACGTACTCACCGGCAGGAGTGACCGGTAAAAAATGCGGTTTGTCCGCCACCACCAGATGCTCGTCCGCATACAGGATCGTCTCTAGCACCGGTATCGGCGTTTCGTTCGGAACCTCGCGAAAGTAGTGGACACGCAAGCCTTCCCGGTAAGGCAACTCGACAGCTATGGCCACACCCTCCGCATCCAGAACCCGTCCCCTGGCTATTCGGTCCAGCCATTGCTCCCGGCTAATGGCGGAAAAATGCGCGCACAGACAATCGAGAACCGTTGCCCATGGCCCTGCTGGCAGGTACAGGGTGCTTGCTTGGCTCTGCGCGGGAGAAAAAACGGGCTCGGACATGGGTAGGCTCAAATCTCGGAACGCCTTGACTGGCTGGCTGCGCATTATCGCGCAAGGGCTGGGCAGAACCTAATGGCACCCGCTCATCCCGGCGCGTGGTGTAACAGCGGCTGCGCACTTCGCTGCCCATGCCCCCATTTAGGCGTGACGGACACCCTGGCTAACCGTAGGTGATGCATGCCTGCCACCGCGGTGAGGGGCCATCGAGAACGCCTAAACCGCGATGCTTTCTAGGCTCTCTGACTGTCTACGAACTCAAAAATGCGCACCGGCCCTTGGAATATTGGGTGAATGCCGGGGCTGCGAACAATTCGCTGTTGATACAGGGACCAAGGGATTATTTCTGCTCTACTCGCTACGATGGATGGGCACGGAAAAGAGGCACCTGATGAAAAGCCAATAATAATGAGGCTACTGATGGAAATTTCTCGATGGGCATTAGTTGGTCTGGGCAGCATGCTCGTTAGCCCAGGGTTTGCTGCGGACGCGCAAGAAATATTTACCCGAGGTGGCTCTCACCCTGGAGTCATCGCCTGTTCAGCCTGCCATGGCGCAGACGGCCTTGGGATGCCTGCGCCAGGTTTCCCAAGGCTAGCGGGCCTACCTGCTGAATATTTGGCAAAGCAGATTTCGGATTTCAGCTCTGGATCCAGGGCAAATGCCATCATGTATCCAATTGCCAAAGCATTGAGCCATGACGAATCAAAAGTCATCGCCGCCATGCTAGCCAAAATGCCAAGCCCGGAGGTTACACACGTAAATCGCGCGCACACAGCACAAGGATCTGGCGAGGTCCTTGCCTTGAGAGGCGCTTGGGACAGAAATATCCCTGAGTGCGTGGCTTGTCATGGTCCCAGTGGCGTCGGGGTAGGAGGCCTCGTCCCTCCGCTATCAGGCCAGTCAACGCAGTACCTGACCTCACAACTCAATGCCTGGCGACAGGGTACCCGAAACAATGATCCGAATGACCTCATGGGCCATATCGCTCGCTCATTGACCGATGACGAGGTTGAAGCAGTGTCAAAATATTTTGCTGAACTCAGTAAATAGAGGCCGGATCATGAAGTTAACAATTACAGCATTTATCAGCCTCAGCATAATGTCGTCAACTTACGCAGCAGAAACGGTGGTCTCGACTTCTGAGGCCAACATCCTCGACGGCACTCAAAAATCAGCACCGTCCTTTGTGCCCCCAGCCGAGGATACTCTGCCCGATAATGCTTACGGTCGCTTGGTGCTGCAAGGCCATGCGATATTTGTCGACACTAAAGCGAATGCGCCTGAGTTCGTCGGTAACGGATTGAACTGTACAAATTGCCATCTTGAGCAGGGTCGAAAAGCCAACTCGGCGCCCCTTTGGGCGGCTTACACGATGTACCCGGCTTATCGAAAAAAGAACGACAAGGTCAATACGTATGCTGAGCGTCTACAAGGGTGCTTTCAGTTCAGCATGAATGGTAAACCGCCTCCATCTGACAACGCGGTGATAGCAGCGTTGACGGCATACTCATATTGGCTGGCGACTGGAGCGCCCACCGGCAAAGAGCTACCGGGACGCTCCTATCCCGAGATTCCCCAGCCCACTGGAGGTTTCGATTTAGCTAAGGGCAAAACAATTTATGTTGAGCAATGCGCCCTATGTCACGGCGATGAAGGCCAAGGACAGAAGGCTAGCTCGGACTACGTACTCCCGCCATTATGGGGCAAGGACTCGTTCAACTGGGGAGCTGGGATGCATCGAATCAATACTGCTGCCGGCTTCATCAAAGCGAATATGCCTCTGGGCAAGGGTGGAACACTTTCCACAGAGGAGGCTTGGCATGTTGCAGCCTATATGAATAGTCACGAGCGCCCCCAAGACCCAAGGTTCATCGACGGTTCGATCGAGCAAACGAGGGTGAAATTTCATGCCAATGATGGGGTTAATCTTTATGGCCAGAAAGTAGATGGCGTCTTGATAGGTCAGGGGACAAAGTAGTTTCCAACCCGATCGCCATTTAGATTTCGATGCTCACCCCTGCTTTGGGCGCATGGCCCCATACAGCTTTCTATTGAAAAATGTCATGCAGCACTCACTATATCCCGTTGACGCCTCTGAAAAGAGGCGTTATCCACCACATTAATCGACCTTGAAGGCCTTGAATAATGGATCTCAGCGAAATCGATAACCTTCATGTTGTGCTGCATGCTCCGACTCCCGATGCTTTGGCACGCGCCCGCAACAATGCAGTGAACCTATTGAAAGATGCTCCTCAGGCAAACGTCAGGATCATAGTCAATTCAAAGGCTGTTGCGGCGACCCTTGATGATCCAAATAGTGAAACGGACGCGATAACCTGGGTATGTCCAAACACGCTGAAAAATCTTGATCGTTGCGTGTCGGCGCCACTGAGAGTGTTGGCGCAAGGTGCCGTTTCTGAGCTTGTCAAAATGCAATCAGAAGGTTGGTTCTATATTCGGGCATAACGTTACTTACCGCTGCCGCTTTTTTAACGTCTACCAGTTAGTACTGGGCAGGTCCTGCTACCCAGCCAGTTCGATGGACCAATGTCTGGCAGCACCGCGATAAATACAGCGTTTTGTCGCCACGCCTACCCGCTGAGGGCATTGCGCCCTTCCCCATCAATGGACGATCCACCTTAGAGCCAGACGTGCTGCACACAGAATCTTACTGGATCGTCCATAGAACCCAAGGTGCTACTCGAAGATGGGTAAATGTGGACCCACGATCGGCTTTTCTGCACTAACCCAGGCGTCGAATCCACCTGTGATTGATTTGACATGCAGGTAGCCCATGTCATGCAGCGATGCGGCGGCGAGCGCTGCACGACCGCTCGTTTTGCAGTACAGCACAATCTTAAGGTCCCGCGAACTGAGCTTGGAATCGTTGGTCAGTTTGAACTCCAGCATGCCGCGCGACGCGTGTATCGCGCCAGCGAGATGGCCGGCAGCATACTCGTCAGCTTCACGCACATCGATAAGTACATCCGCATCCTGGATAGCCTGATCAACGTCTTCGATGGCCACTTCTTCGATACGTGCTTTAGCGTCGGCTACCAGATCATGGGCAGTTTTAATCATGATGTTTTGGAAGACTCCAGTTGGGAGAAGTCAATGTTTTCTTGCTTAGCATAACCATATTGGATAACCCTCTACGCACGGGACTGCACGGGAGGGTTATTCAATCTGTTACAAGCAAGACGCCTAAAGAATTACAACGACTTGGTCGAGTGGTACCCATCCATTGTATCGAAACCTTCGGAGGCGCGGATTTCGGCACGCCGGATGTTCAGCCCGACACCGCAACACCTGTACTGCTCACATCGGTGTTAATCATGTGGTCGGCCATTTCTGAAAACATACGTTGCAGCTTCGCATTCAGGGCTGAGTCATCCACCTGCTCGTTGATCGCCTGGCGCATGCACAGCATCCATTCGTCGCGCTCGACAATACTGACCGCAAAGGGCGCGTGTCGCATACGCAAACGCGGGTGACCACGCTCCTGTTGAAATAGTGGCGGGCCGCCAAGCCAGCCACTCAGGAACTTAAATAGACTGTCCGCGCTGCCGGTGAGACTCGGCGGGTGCATCCCGCGCACTCTTCGTGCCTCGGATAGCACCTCCATCAGTTCGTAAAACCGGTCGACCAGTGCATGGATACCCGCCTCACCCCCTAACTGGAGATAAGCACTGGCATTGTTCTTGTGCTGGGCGCTCAATAGTTCAGTCATGTCATCAGCACTCAATGTAGGAACTTCATCCAACTGGCGAGCGCAAGCGCCGCAAGACAGGTCCAGCCTGAAAACAGCCAACGCCAGACGGGCATGCGCGGAACAAAACCCACACCTTTCACAAAGGCAACGCTCATGGCTGCGAACAGCGCGGTAGCGAGAGCATGGTCAGCTTTCCCATCGGGGGCTGCTATCAGTGGGGGATATAGCGTGCAAGCGAGCATGATCGCCACAGCGATAACCAAACTCAGCAAATGTATGCGTGAGGTCGGCGAGGCGTTAGCGACGCGGGCCATCATGACTCTGCCTCGTCACTGTCGATCATGGCTCGGCCAGCTTCGTTCTCGCCCCACATCGCATTCAATATAGCCAGCAACAATGCAAAGCCGACCCCCAGCATCCAGGCGAAATACCACATAATTTTTACTCCTTTGCTGGCACTAGTAGGCTGAATGGTCGTTGGCTTTGATATGCGCGATGGTCACCTTGCCCCGCATGACGCGGTACGCCCATGAGGTATAAAGAACAATCAGCGGCATGAAGATCAGCGCGGCCCAGAACATGATGGCAAGGCTAAGATGGCTTGAAACGCTGTCCCAAACTGTCAGGCTCGCAGCCGGCATTGACGACGACGGCATAATGAACGGAAACATCGATACACCCGCAGTGCCTATGACACTGACAACAGCAAGCGATGACGCCACAAATGCTGAGAGTGTACGGCGCGCCATCAGCAACATGGCCGCGCCCGCCGCGCCCGCCAATCCCATCGCAGGCAACAGCCACAGCAAAGGGTAACGGCTGTAATTAGCCATCCAGGCACCTGCTTCGCGCACTACAGACTTGCCGAGGATGTCGGGTAGTCCAGCAGTGTCAATCACCGACGTAATGCGATAGCCATCAATCGATTGCAGCCAGATCCCGGCGATTACGAACGAGCACACCAACACGATTGCCGCCCCAACCGAGCCCGTGATGGCTCTGGACTGGATGACACCTTCAGTGCGGTGTGCCAGATAGCTTCCGCCCTGCAGAGTGATCATTGCGCTGCTGACGACGCCCGTCAGTAGTGCGAAGGGATTTAGCAACTGCCAGAAGCTGCCTGTGTAGGTTGACACCAGATAGTCATTGAACTGGAACGGTACGCCTTGCAGCAAGTTGCCGAACGCGATCCCGAACACCAGTGGAGGTACTGTCCCCCCCACAAAAAGTCCCCAATCCCAAGTGCTGCGCCAGGTTGGATTGTGGATCTTGCTGCGATAATCGAAGCCCACCGGGCGGAAGAACAACGCCCAGAGAACCAGGATCATCGCCCAGTAGAATCCGCTGAACGCCGTCGCATAGACCACAGGCCATGCTGCGAACAATGCGCCGCCAGCGGTGATGAACCAGACCTGATTCCCATCCCAATGAGGACCGACGGTGTTTATAACGACGCGCCGCTCCATATCATTGCGGCCAACGAAAGGCAGCAAGGTGCCGACCCCCATATCGTGGCCGTCCATGATTGCGAAACCGATTAGCAGTACGCCGACCAGCGCCCACCAGATAATTTTCAGGGTGAAATAATCAAGCATGGTGGCTTTCCTTCAAATTAGCGTCGTAGGCATAACGGCCAGTTCCGAGACTGCCTGGACCTTGACGTGCGAACTTGACCATCAAGAACATCTCAACCACCAACAGCGCGGTGTAGAAGACGATGAATCCTGCTAGCGAGCCGTACAGGTTGTTGACGCCGAGCGTGGATACGCTCATGTGGGTTGGCAGCACACCATAGATAGTCCAGGGCTGACGGCCGTATTCGGCCACGAACCAGCCAAGTTCGCAGGAGATCCAAGGCGCAGGCAGCATGCAGAGAGCCAAACGCAATAACCAGCGGCGTCGTGTGCAAGTCGACTTCAATGTGCTCCAGAACGCCAGCCCAAAGAGCAGCAGCATCGCAAAGCCGAGACTTACCATGATCCGAAATGCCCAAAACATAGGTGTCACACGTGGCACGGTATCGTTGACGGCTTTATCTATGATGGCCGGTGTGGCCTGATTGACATCCTCGACATACTTTTTAAGCAGCAGGCCGAAACCGAGGTCTGCCTTATATTCTTCGAACACCTGTAGCGCAGCGGGATCACCGCGATGCTTGCGCAACGTTTCCAGCGCATTGACTGCGGTAATGCCGCGCAGGATACGGGCCCGGTTTTTCTCCTTGATCTCATGGATACCAGGAATTTGCTTGCTGACTGACCGGGTGCCGATCAGGCCCATCAGCCACGGCACTTCAACTTCCCAGTTATTCTTCGATTCGGCTTCGTTGATGCTGGCCACCAATGTCAGGCCGGCGGGTGCAGGTTTCGTTTCCCACATGGCCTCCATGGCTGCCATTTTGGTCTGCTGGGCCTCGCCCACCGTGTAGCCAGACTCGTCACCCAAGACGATGACACTCAGCACTGACGCCAAGCCAAAGGCTGCCGCAACCCGAAAGCTTCGCTTTGCAAACTCGACATCTCGATTCTTGAGCAAATACCAACTCGAAATCGACAGCACAAACATCGAACCGGTGACGTAACCGGCCGAGACGGTGTGCACAAACTTGGCCTGTGCTACTGGATTGAAAACCACAGCCCAGAAGTCGACCATTTCCATGCGCATGGTGAGATAGCTGAATTCAGAACCCACCGGATTTTGCATCCAGCCATTGGCAATCAGGATCCACAGCGCTGAAAGGTTGGTACCAATGGCCATCAGCAGCGTGACCAGAAAATGGTGCTCCTTTTTTAATCGGTCCCAACCGAAGAAGAACAGGCCAATCATTGTTGATTCGAGGAAGAACGCCATCATGCCCTCGATCGCCAGTGGGGCACCGAAGATGTCGCCGACGTAATGCGAGTAATACGCCCAGTTGGTACCGAACTGAAACTCGAGTGTGATACCCGTGGTCACGCCCAGGGCGAAGTTGATACCGAACAGCTTGCCCCAGAAACGCGTCATATCTTTCCAGATGACATTACCCGTCATCACATAGACGCTTTCCATAATGACCAGCAGCCACACCATGCCAACGGTGAGAGGTACAAAGAGAAAGTGGTACAGCGCGGTGGCTGCAAACTGCAGCCGTGACAAATCCACCAGATGTTCTGAAATCACTTGCTTGCCCCTTGAGTCGAGGTAGGTACGCCGAACCTGTCGCCGATGGTGTTCGAGTCGACGCTAACGCGCGAATCTCGGATGAACAGCCACCAAAGCACTGTCAGCACCATCAGCTTGATTAGCACTGCTATTAGCAGATGGCGCCGCAATCGTTTGTCGGAATTGGTCATGACTATGCAGTTAGCACACGCCATGCCAAGAGGGGAAATGTGATTTTTATTGTTTAATAACAAGCACTTAAATATTTAAGCACGAAGACGGCAGATGCCTTGACTGGTAAATATGCTGCCAATCTGCCATGGCGGCAGTGATTGGCAGTCATAGGCTGACATGTGGTCAGGCGAGTCCTTGTTCTTTCAGTCGTCTATACAAAGTACGTTCGCTAATGCCCATGTGCTTGGCCAGTTCGCTGCGGGTACCTTTGAACGTGGCCAGTACGTGTACCAGCGCGCCGCCCTCGAAAGGAGACTGGATAGAGACCTGAGGAGATATCGACGCTGGCGCTGTAGGCAAATGTACGCAGCGGATTACACCGTCGTCGGCGAACAGACTGGCTCTCTCCAGAACATTGCGTAACTCGCGGACATTGCCCGGCCAGGCAAACCGCTGCAATTGCGTCAAGGCATCGACCTCTATAGTCAGCCTGCGCTTGCCGGGGACTACCCGTTGCAGAATTGAATTGGCAAGCAAGCCAATGTCTTCGATCCGGTGGCGCAATGGCGGCAACTGAATCGGAAAAGCACTGATGCGGTAGTACAGGTCCTGCCGGAACTCACCCTTTTCCATCATTTTTTCGAGTGGCTTGTGGGTCGCCGCAATCAACCTGAAATTCGCGTGCAAGGTCTCGACGCTGCCGACACGGCGATAAGTGCCTGACTCGATCAGGCGCAGCAGTTTCACCTGCATCGCCAGCGGAACGTCGCCTATCTCATCGAGAAACAACGAGCCGCCCTGCGCCGTCTCGACTAAGCCCGGCTTGCGCGTGGTGGCACCGGTGAACGCTCCCTTTTCATGCCCGAACAGCTCGCTCTCGAATAGCGTTTCGGTCAGCCCCGAGCAATCGACTACCACAAATGGCCCAGCGGCCCGCTCGCTGGTTTCATGTACCGCGCGGGCGAACAGCTCCTTACCTGTGCCGGACTCTCCCAGCAACAGTACCGGCAACATTGAGGGGGCCACCCGCTGCAACTCCGACAGGGCAAGGTTGAAGGCAGGCGATGAGCCGACCAGCCCCTCGTTACTGGGCCGCGCTGATGCGCTGCGAACCAGCTTGAGGCGTTCCACATAAGCGGTGATGACACCCTTTGCGTCTAGAATCGGGCGTAATTCGACTTCGACATGCTCAGGACCGCGCGGTGTGTGGTGGATATGCAAAACCCGGTCTGGAGCGCGCAGCTCCTGGGCTTTTTTCATCGGGCAATGCTCGCCAGCCTGATCACAAGGGACATCGTAATGGTGTGAAATCTGATAGCACTTGTGGCCGATAAAAGGCTTGTCGACACTGCCGAACTGACGCTGGTACGCGGTGTTGGCAGCCAGGATGTTGTATTCGGGATCGAGCACGATCATAGGGTCTGCTTCGTGCTCAAGAAACGAGACAAGTGATTGCACTTGGTCCCGGTGTGGGCCGTTTGGAGGGGGCAGGCTGCTGGTCATCATGGCTCCTGAGAATTCGCCCATACTGTTGTGGCACTGCCACCTATGTCAACAAACACTGCCAATGGCAGTTCCTTCTTGCTTTTGAATACGAAACCAGCCCATCAAAAAAAATATATAACCTAATAAAATCAATTAGATAAATTTATTTTAAGCAGTAATTTTAGTTGGCAGCTTTATTGCAGCTGTCAGCCCTTGGTGCGAGCGACTCGAATAAGAGCCCCTAAGGAGACAGATCATGACCGCAAAACTTCAGGTTGAAGGATTCTTCGATCCTGCTACCAGCACCGTCAGCTATCTTGTGCTGGATCTAACCACCCGCCACTGCGCCTTGGTAGACAGCGTGCTTGATTACGATCCTAAATCAGGCCACACCGCCACGATGTCTGCCGACAAGTTAATTGCGAGAGTGGCCGAACTCAATGCGAAGGTCGACTGGATCCTCGAGACCCATGTTCATGCGGACCACCTGACGGCAGCGCCGTACCTGAAGGAAAAACTCGGCGGCAAGATAGGTATCGGCAGCCAGATAGCGACTGTGCAGGAGGTCTTCGGAGCTTTGTTCAACACAGGTAGCGACATGGCCCGTGACGGTAGTCAGTTCGATCACCTGTTCACGAATGACGAGTCGTTCGCCATTGGCACGCTGCAATGCCGAACACTGCATACGCCAGGCCACACGCCGGCTTGCATGACGTATGTGGTCAGCGATGGTGAGGAAACGGCAGCATTCGTCGGCGATACCCTGTTCATGCCCGACTACGGTACCGCACGTTGTGACTTCCCCGGCGGTGATGCGCGCACGATATTTCAGTCAATTAACAAGGTGCTGAGTCTGCCGGCCAATACCTTGCTGTACATGTGTCACGACTATCAACCTGGTGGTCGTGAAGTGCAATTCATCAGCACCGTTGCTGACCAGCGCGCGCACAACGTTCATGTCCGTAACGGCATCAGTGAGGAGGCGTTTGTAGCGATGCGCACCAAGCGTGATGCATCAATGGAAATGCCGACGCTAATCCTGCCATCGGTTCAGGTAAACATGCGGGCTGGACATTTTCCTGAGCCCGAAGCAAACGGCACACGCTATCTGAAAATACCGCTCAACGTCGCCTGACGTCGCCCGCAAAAATACCCATAACAACAATATTTTTAACGGAGACACCTATGTACATTCGCCACCTCGTACAAGGACTGTCGGTATCGGAGCAGATTGTGCCCCATCAGTTGGCAGAACTGAAAGCAAGGAGACTGAAATGCTTATAGTCTTGCTGCTCGGATTTACTGTTGGTGTCATTCTTGCTCTCACTGGCGCAGGCGGTGGAATACTTGCCGTTCCATTACTCGTTTTTGGCGTTGGATTGAGCATGGCCGAAGCCGGGCCTATCGGTTTGCTCGCTGTTGGATTGGCGGCAACCTTGGGTGCTGTGATGGGGCTAAAAAACGGCACCGTACGTTATAAAGCGGCGCTCTTGATCGCTGGAGCGGGGATCGTGTGCTCCCCATTTGGCCTTTGGCTGGCACAACGCACACCTAACCGCCCGCTGACGATCGTCTTTGCTTTTGTGCTGATGTACGTTGCATTTCGAGTGTTTCAACGATCATTGCCTGCTTCCGTCGAGTCAAAGACAGACGTCAAGAACAAGCCACCGCCCTGCCTATTGGACGCGAGCCGAGGCAAGCTAAACTGGACGGCTCCTTGTGCCTGGGCGCTCACAGTTTCTGGCATTGTCGCGGGTGGACTTTCTGGCTTGCTGGGTGTCGGCGGCGGCTTTGTCATGGTGCCGGCGCTCCAGAGATATACCGATTTGACAGCACAGTCAGTCCTGGCAACGTCTCTAGCCGTTATTGCACTGGTTTCAATCTCCGGAGTTGCCGCAAGCGCGGCGGCTGGACACTTGCAATGGGCAATTGCTTTTCCGTTTTCCATTGGCGCATTAGTAGGCATGATCAGCGGACGTCTGGTCGCCGCCAAGCTGTCGGGGCCTCATTTACAAAGAGGGTTTGCCATTGTGTCCGGCGTGGTTGCAGTCGCCTTGTTTGTAAAAGCTATTTAGCTGATCGAGTAGGTGACGGATTGCAAATCCGCCACCTACTCACACCGCACCTACGGCTTCTCGTACGGCGACTCAGATTACCGCTTGTGCTTCGGCCCTTAGTTTCTCAGTGCTGACCCTGACAAAGACAGAGTCGCCGATTACCGTCAAAACATCACCTGCCCAAACCTCGCAAATAATCCGTGACTTGCGCCCTACCTCTCCTTCAACCCACGCCTTCAAGGTGAGCTCGACACCCATCGGTGTAGGCTTACGGTAGGTGAGGTTCAACTGCCCAGTCACGCAATCAATGCGAGGTAATGTTCCAGGCTCCCGCCCTTCCGCACGATAGTGATAGGCCATCGCAGTCCAGTTCGAGTGGCAGTCTACTAACATTGCAATGAAACCACCGTAAACCAACTCTGGCCAGCCAGTAAATTCAGGGGCCGGAGTGTGTTTGCACACAACATGAACTCCGTCGGCATCCCAGTGGCTTTTTATGTGGAGACCGCTTGGGTGTGCGCTTCCGCACCCGAAACAGATGCCTTCCGGGGCCGCTTGATCTTGCAATGGAAGAACGTGGATAGTCATCGATTGTCCTTTTTTGATTTGCTATCGGATTGCCGAAGTTTAACTAACTGCTAGCGTATGAACATGAAGGATTGCAGCCTCTCAACCCATTTAAAAATATATAGACGAACCGCCATAGCCTAACTTATCCGCTCAGGCAACTATTGAGCATTTGCACCTTCGGCTCGGAGTATTGCTCTCTGATTCAGGTGCAGGAGCGGCCGTCCCCACAGTGCCTGATGATTAACAAATTGCACGACAATATACAACAATATATAGTGTATACGCATTAACTGAGAAGGCACAATGAACGCTCATATACCTGAACTAGACATCCAGCAACTGCGCGCCAATGCCGATGCTGCCAGCCAGCTTCTAAAGGCCTTGGCCAATCAGGATCGCTTGATGCTGCTATGCCAATTATCCCAAGGTGAGCGCAATGTCAGCGATCTGGAGTCACTGCTAGGGATACAGCAACCGACTCTTTCACAACAGCTGGCGGTGCTTCGCCGCGAAGGACTGGTGAAGACCCGTCGTGACGGAAAGCAGGTGTTCTATCGCATCAGTAGTCCCGCTGCACTGGCAGTCATCAATACTCTGTATCAACAATTTTGTGCCGAAAAAGCCTCCTGATAGCTCACCTTCACTCCGCGGTCATCCCGTGCGCCGCGCGGACACCCTGACAGTATCGAAAGGTGGTTAAGACGCTCAAACCTGTTGAGATCCCGAACGGTTACAGCGTCAACGCTGGTCCGGGGATCAATATCACCACCGCGATTCTGGGAGCGTTACTCATAGCCTATCTGGCCATTATGTGAGCAAAGCGCTGGTCTCCCTTCGTCGGACGGAACATTGCCCGTTGGTTGATTATGTCCCGGCGAGGCCTGCCAACTCTGCTTTATGCGCTTATCGCTCCTGCTTCGTCCGCTGATCCTCTCCAAAGCAATAACAGCACTTGCCAAGTACTATATAAAAAAATATATTGTTTTTGTCTTAATTGAGCGCTTTTATCATGATCGCCTTTGAAGCCCCCTAACACCCGTGGAACGACAGGTCTAGACGCTTTGCCATGGCAAGCAGACCGATTAAACATCAGCAGTCCGGCAGCGCCTGCCGCCACGCAGACTTTTACCCACTATTCCGTGCAGGAAACGCGACATGAGCATTGACTGGTTTAACTTCACTCCCTGGTCGGCACTGGCAGGAGGAGCACTGATTGGGCTGGCGGCCAGCTTCTTTGTTCTCGCCAATGGCCGTATTGCCGGAATAAGCGGATTGCTCGGTAGCGTACTCCAGTGGGGCAGTGATGGCTGGGGCGAGAAGGCGATGTTTCTTCTGGGCTTGCTGCTGGCACCCCTGCTGTGGGGGCTGTTTGCCGCCTTGCCGGTAATCCAGTTTCAGACAGGCTGGTTCGGGCTGGTGTTAGCCGGCCTGCTAGTAGGCGTCGGCACACGTTACGGCTCCGGCTGCACCAGTGGTCACGGCGTGTGCGGCATCTCGCGCCTATCCCCTCGCTCCATCATGGCAACGTTGTGTTTTATGGCGGCAGGCTTTACCACGGTGTACGTAGCTCGTCATGTGTTGGGGGCTTGAATATGATCAAGTTGACTGCTTTTTTCTCTGGACTGATCTTCGGACTTGGCGTGCTGCTGGCAGGCATGGCAAACCCCGCCAAGGTGTTAGGTTTTCTCGACTTGGCCGGTGCCTGGGATCCCTCTCTAGGGCTTGTCATGACCGGCGCTATCGCAGTTGCGATCCTGCCACTGAACTGGGCCCGCAAACAGAAGCAGTCCCTGCTGGGTGCACCCATGCAGATACCGGTCAAACGTGAACTGGATTCCCGACTGATTGGAGGTAGCCTGTTGTTCGGGGTCGGCTGGGGCATCGCTGGTATTTGCCCCGGGCCCGCGGTGGCGATTTTGCTCACTGGGCACTGGCAAATCATCGTATTCATGGGGGCCATGCTGGCCGGTATTTTATTGTTCTCAGCGCTAGAAAACCGCCGAACGAATTGAGCAAAGGAGCAACACGGACATGACCCTGAAAACTATTAGCGCCCACGGCACCCTCGGCTCAGGCTTTGCAATCGACGTGACGTGCGGTGAACACCGCGTCATCATGGATCAGCCCAAGCACGCGGCCGGACAAGATACCGGGCCTACGCCACTTGAATTGATTCTCGCCGCGGTTGCTGGATGCTTTGGCACGATTGGCCGCTTTCTCGCGCATCAGCGCAAAATTGAACTGCGCGGTATGCGCTTTGAAATTCAAGCTGATTATGACCCTGCGGGATTACTCGGACGGGATCTTTCTGTTCGACCGGGATTTCAGGCATTGCGAATACTGGTAGACATTGACGCGGATCTAAGCACTGAGGAAAAACTGGCGTTTTTGCACGAGGTTGAACGTCGCTGCCCGCTGGCTGACAACTTGACCCATGGAACTCAGTTACATAGCCAGTTGGTGATGTCTTGAGCGAAATATTTTTGATCGGGTATTTTTGTCGTGCGCATCACTGAAGGAACACCACCACTTGCTCTGCATCGAACGGCCAGTCCAGCTCGGCGCCAGTGTCCACGCGCCGCAGCACGGGAATGCGCAGACCGTAATCGTCCACCAGCGCAGCGCTCTCTCCAATATCGACCAGTTCGACCAGCAAACCATGCTCGACCAATGGCAGCAGTTCGGCTTCGGCGACTTCACACAGATGACACCCAAGGGTGCCTAGCAATTGGCATTCAGGAGGCATGAAGACACCTTCAGCATGGCGTGTAGAGAATTGAGAGTGGTAGCATTTTAGGCCGACGCGGATAACCGCGTCGAGCCCGAATCCGCAGCCTCAGTCCTGACTGACTGAACCGATTTTGTGGATCGACAGGTCGGCGCCGTAGTACTCCTGCTCCTGAGTCAATCGCAAGCCAATGATCATTTTGAGTGTGCCGTATACCAGGAACCCGCCAAGCAGGGCCACAACCACACCCAGCCCGGAGCCGATCAATTGGCTGATGAGGCTGACCCCTGTAACTTATACACATCT